>JAICHZ010000022.1 GCA_025924655.1 Pseudonocardiaceae bacterium
CAGCCAGCTGCGCCGTCGTACCGACCTGACCCCAGACCTAGCAACACTTGGTACCTGACTCGACCAGAGCTGGTACCTGACCCGACCAGAGCGTCATTCGGCTCCGAATGGCGATCTGTGACAGCTCAGGACCGCAATTCGGCTCCGAATGGCGCTGGGAGCGCAGCCGGGTTAGGTGGGGTTACGTTGGGTTTTGGGTGGCAGGGCTTGTTGGGGGGAGGCGGGCTGCGACGTGGGCTCACCGGCGGTGACCTCACCGGCGATCGGCGCTCCACTGATCGAGGCGCGGATCTGTTGCAGCCGGGTGCGGCCGGCCATGTCCAGCGTGGACTGCTGCACCTCCAGCATCCGGCCTTGTACCGAGTTCTGAGCCAGCTCCGCCGCCCCGAGGGCATTGGCATATCGGCGCTCGATCTTGTCCCGGACTTCGTCGAGGGAGGGGGTGTTGCCCGGCGCGGCTAGCTCGCTCATCGAGCGCAGCGAAGCAGATACCTGCTCCTGCATCTTCGCCTGCTCCAGCTGGGAAAGCAGCTTGGACCGCTCCGCGATCTTTTGTTGTAGCACCATCGCATTGCGCTCGACTGCTTGCTTAGCCTGGACGGAAGCTTGCAAGGCCTGGTCGTGCAGCGTTTTGAGGTCCTCTACGGACTGCTCCGCGGTCACCAGCTGGGTGGCGAAGGACTCTGCAGCCTGCTCGTACTGCTGCGCCTTTGCCTCATCACCCTGGCCCCGCGCCTCGTCAGCGAGCACCAGGGCCTGCCGGGCCGAAGACTGGTACTTCTCGATCTCGCCGAGCTGCCGGTTGAGCTTGACCTCCAACTGGCGCTGGTTGCCGATGACGGCGGCCGCCTGCTGCGACAGCGCCTGGTGTTGGCGCTGCGCATCCTCGATAGCCTGCTGAATCTGGATCTTGGGATCGGCGTACTCATCGATCTTGGACGAGAATGAGGCCATGAGGTACTTCCAGGCCTTCACAAACGGGTTGGCCATCTTCCGCTGCCTCTCGTCGTCGCCAATCGGCAGCCGTTGAGCAGAGCTGCGCGCTATGCCCATGGTGTCAGGTGAAAGGCAGCGCTTCCACCGAACCCAGGGACACCCGGGGGTTAGCCCTGAGCCAGCCGCAATCTCACTGGCTCAGGCCGCCACCAGCTCGGCCGCAAGAGTGTCGGGTACTTCTGGCAGGTAGACCGGACCGAGATCGTCAGCCACTCGCCGCAGCAGCTCGTCCAACGGCAGGTCAAGTGCAACGCAGATCGATCCGAGGAGTTCGCTGGATGGCTCCTTGCGACCGCGCTCGACCTCAGACAGATATCCCAGGCTCACCCGGGCGACCCGGGATACCTCACGAAGCGTGCGGCGTTGCGAGGTCCGCGTCCGGCGCAACCGCTCGCCGATGGCCTCCCGCAGCAGCGTCATCGCGTTTCCTCCAGGTGTCGGCCGGCTTTGTCCAACCGGCTTGCTTGCCCCCTACCGTACTCATCGGGCGGCTGGGCGGGCGTCCGCCGTGGGCGAACGTGTCGTCTTCATAGCAGGTTTATGGCAGGGCCACCGCTCGGCGACCGGAGGCCCGCAGCCGTAGCGCCCGTGCTATGTAGTCGGCGCCGGTGATAACGGTGAGCAGTACCGCGATACCCATCGCCGCCCAGCGCACCGGATGGACCACCACTGGGAGCGGCAGCACGTAGAACTGGATCGCTACGGCCTGCGCGAAAGCCTTCACCTTGCCGCCACGGCTAGCCGGGATCACTCCATACCGCAAGACCCAGAAGCGCAGCGCCGTGACACCCAGCTCCCGTACGGCGATCAGTACGGTGATCCACCACGCCAGCTCACCCAGCAGGCTCAGGCCCACCAGCGCTGCCCCGATGAGTGCCTTGTCAGCGATAGGGTCGGCGATGGTGCCGAACCTGGTGATCAGACCGCGACGCCGAGCCAGGTCGCCGTCGAGCCGATCGGTCAGTGAGGCGACGCCGAAAATCACCGCTGCGGTGATCCGCCACGCCGGATCGCCGCCACCGTGGGCGAACAACGCGAGCACGAACACCGGCACCAGCACCATGCGTGACATCGTCAGTAGGTTGGCCAGGTTCCACAGCGGGACTTTCGTCGCCGGCGGCGGGCTCACGGCACGCCGCCGGCCGGGGCGATCAGCTCCATCGGCTCGACGATCAGATCGACGCCCTCCGCGGCGATCACCCGGCAGCGCACCACCTCACCGATCGCGAACGGCTGCGTTCCCGATCCGGTGAACAGGCACTCGCCATCCACCTCAGGGGCCTGGTGCTCGGCGCGCCCGATGGTCTCGGCTTCGTCCGGGCCCGCGTCCGCCGCTGCAACGCTTTCCACCAGCACGTCCACGGTTTCTCCGACGCGCTCCTCGGCTCGCGCAGCGGTGAGCTGCTCGGCCAGCAGGCTGATCCGGGCGACGCGCTGCGCGATGGTGTCCTCGTCGTGCTGGCCGGGCAGCCCGGCAGCTTCGGTGCCGTCCTCGTCGGAGTAACCGAACACGCCGATCGCGTCCAGCCGCGCCTCGGTGAGAAACCGTTCCAGCTCCGCGACGTCGGCGCCGGTCTCCCCCGGGAAACCGACGATCACGTTGCTGCGTATTCCCGCCGTGGGCGACTGCTGGCGGATCTGATCCAACAGGGCGAGGAAGGATTCGCGCGAGCCGAACCGGCGCATGCGGCGCAGCACCGGCTCGCTGGCGTGCTGGAAAGACAGGTCGAAATAGCTAGCCACCCCGACCGTGCCGGCGATCGTAGTCACCAACGCGGGTCGGGTCTCGGCGGGCTGCAGGTAGGAAACCCGGATCCGCAGGATGCCGGGAATGACCGCGAGCCGCCGCAGCAGCTCCTCCAAGGCGCCCGAGCGGCCCAGATCCTTGCCATAGGACGTGGAGTTCTCGCTGACCAACACCAGCTCACGCACCCCTGACCCGGCCAGCCACGCCGCCTCAGCTACCACCTCGTCAACCGGGCGGGAGACGAAGGCGCCGCGGAAGGTGGGGATGGCGCAGAACGCGCAGCGCCGATCACAGCCTGAGGCGATCTTCAGCGGGGCGACCGGGGAATCGTCCAACCGGCGGCGTGGCACGCGGGGCCCCCAGCCGTGCCCGGGCAACGCGGGACCGGCGGCGAGTGCCGCGGGCCGCGACACCGGCGTGATCGGCAGCAGGGTGCGGCGGTCCACCGGCTGATGGGCCGGAACCGCCCGACCGGCGAGTACCTCACGCAGCCGGCCCCCCAGCTCCGGATAGGTGTCGAACCCTAAGACGGCGTCGGCCTCTGGCAAGTTGCGCGCCAGTTCGGTGCCGTAACGCTCGGCCAGGCAACCCACTGCGACGACCTTGGCGCCCGTGTCGGCGGCAGCCAGCAGGGTGTCGATGGAGTCCTTCTTGGCAGCGGCGACGAAACCGCAGGTATTGACTACGACCACGTCGGCACCGCCGTCGGGATCGACGAGCTCCCAACCGTCCTCGGTCAGCCGGCCGGCCAGTTCCTCCGAATCGACCTCATTGCGGGCGCAGCCCAGCGTGATTAGCGCGGCGCGGGGCGATGGTGAAGTGGTGGGCACCGGCTCAGCGTATCTGGCTGCCCATCATGATCAGGTGCACGTGACTTACTCAACGGGTCGGGGCGGTGCAGCAGGCAGGCCGCGACCAGCGCCAGCCCGCCGGTGCCCCGTTACATCATGCCGATCTCATCACGGAACTACGACGCAGTTCTTGACAGTGTCCATACTGTCGACGGTGCACTTGTTGGCGCCGGTACCGCCGTCGACGAAGTCGCGGTAGGTGTCTTTGGAAATGATGGTGTCGTCCCCGGTTTGGCCCAGGAGGGTGTCGGGGCCACCACCGCCGTCGATGTGGTCACCGCCGCCTTGACCTTCGATGTAGTCGGGACCTGCCCCGCCGGTGATCGTGTCGTCACCGGGGCCGGCGTAGATTGTGTCGCCGGCGTTGTTGGCCTTGATTACGTCGTTGCCGCCGAACGTACAGATGGTGTAGGCGATGCCGGGCGAGTAGGGAGACGCGGTCGCGTCGATATTGTCGGCGCCGTTGGTGCCGCGGATGACGGTGGACTTGGCAGCGCACGGGTCTTGGTTCGGTGATGGCTGATTAGCGCTGTCGGAGCCGTATGCGAACGCCACTCCAGCGCTGCCAAGGGTCAAAGCCAACGATGCACACACCGCTGCGCTAATTCTTCGTGCTGACATTTTTCGGCCTCCTTGTGTTATGCCACCAGCAGGCCCACCTTGACCGGTGTCGCGGTCCCCGACACGGACTGCATGGCACGTCATCGCGGCCACAAGCGCAAGTGTTACCAACTTGACTTCGGTGACATGACGTCGTACCGATCCGGGCAATACTGACTCGCGCCGGTGGGCTGCGCCGTGTCAGCGAATCGACATGCGGTGCACGTCCGCGAAAAGCGACGCAGGACGCCGCTCACTCCCAATACGACCTGACCTGAATGAAAAGCCGCAATGACACCGGGATGTGAAAACAGGACTCTGAGGGCGATACCTGTTACACCCGCTGATGCTGCGGCTGGCCCGGCGATACGTATCCAATCAAGCCATAGCCGAAGCGCTCGTGCAGGAGACCTGGGTGGTGCTGCTGCGGGGTATCGACGGCTTCCAGGGCGGTTGCCGGCTGGTCACCTGGCTGATGGGGATCCTGCTCAGCACCGCCCGCAAGGGATGTGTCCGAGAACACAGCCCGTACGTTGAGACGCTCTGGAGCTCGCACCACAGTGATCTCGATCTCGACGATCTGGTCCCAACCTGATGATGCGCCGGTCGACGTCACAGGATTGAAACTTGTGCGTGCTGAACTTGGGAAAACATCCTCATGACGGTACGCAGCAAGTGGTCTCGGCACTCTGTTGAGGTATCACGCCCGGGAGTACCTCATCGCGCGCCGGGCACGGCCAGTGGCGCAGGAGGTTTGCGATGCATGACACACACATCGCGGTCGCGCAGGAAGTCGACCAGTACGCCTCGCAGCGGATGGCCGCGGCCGCCGCGGCGAAAGCACTCCGGTTGTGGCCGGGGGTAATCGGCGAGGTGCTCGCTGGCGAGATCATGGCGGTGCTTGATCTACCGTCGTGGATGCAATCGCAGACCCGGACGCAGCGGCTCATCGGCGCGATTCTGAATATCGCGGAGGACTCCGGGGCATCTTGCGGTGAGCGACCGGCTGCTTAGCGCATCCGCTGGATTTCCTCTGCCGAGGTGGTTGGTCGGTCGCCAGCGACAACCGCCGATATGTTCACGCGTGTGCCTACTCCGATCACCATACGTCGGGCCAGGGTCGGGGACGTCCGGCGGATCAAGGGCTTGGTGGACTGCTACGCCGGCGCGGTGCTGCTGACCAAACAACTCGTCACGCTTTACGAGGACGTCCAGGAGTTCTGGGTGGCCGAGGGGGCCGACGGGGTGCTGGGCTGCGGTGCGCTGCACGTGCTGTGGGAGGACCTGGGCGAGATCCGGACCCTGGCCGTATGCCCCGACGCCGTAGGCCAGGGGGTAGGGCACGCGCTCGTCGCGCAACTGGTGGCGCACGGGCGAGCCCTGGGGCTGCGCCGGTTATTCGTTTTGACCTTCGAGGAGCGGTTCTTCTCGCGGCACGGCTTCCAGATCATCGAGGGCGCACCGGTGACCGAGGACGTCTACGACGAGATGCGCCGCTCGCACGACGAAGGAGTCGCCGAGTTCCTCGATCTGCCTTACGCCAAGCCCAACACACTGGGCAATATCCGGATGCTCCTCGAACTCTGATCACCGTTTGTGTGCCATAGGCGACAAAAAATGTCGTCAATTACCCACAGACTGTGATCATGGGCTGCTATTCGCCGTCGCCCCCGGCTGGGTCGCCGCCGCGAAGCGAGTACAGCAGTCCGTCGAGCTCATCAGGCTTTGCGAGGACCTCGCGAGCCTTGGACCCCTCCGAGGGCCCCACCACGCCCCGGCTCTCCAGCAGGTCCATCAGCCGGCCCGCCTTGGCGAACCCGACTCGCAACTTGCGTTGCAGCATCGACGTCGAGCCGAACTGGGAGGTCACCACGAGTTCGGCGGCCTGCAGCAGCACGTCGAGGTCGTCACCGATGTCCGGGTCGACCTCCTTGTGCTCACCGGGTTTGGCCGCGGTGACCCCGTCGGTGTACTCCGGAGTGGCTTGGTCCTTGGCGTAGGCGACGACCTTGGCGATCTCGGCGTCACCGATGTAGGCGCCCTGGATGCGTACCGGCTTCGACGCACCCATCGGCAGGTAGAGCCCGTCCCCCATGCCGATCAGCTTCTCGGCGCCGGGTTGGTCCAGGATCACCCGGCTGTCGGTGAGCGACGAGGTGGCGAACGCCAGCCGGGACGGCACGTTGGTTTTGATCAGTCCGGTGACCACGTCGACGCTGGGACGCTGAGTGGCCAGCACGAGATGGATTCCGGCCGCGCGGGCCTTCTGCGTGATGCGCACGATGGCGTCCTCGACGTCGCGCGGCGCGGTCATCATCAGGTCAGCCAGCTCGTCGACGATCGCCATGATGTACGGATAGGGGCGATACTCGCGCTGCGAGCCCGGCGGCGCCATGATCTCGCCGCTACGCACCTTGGCGTTGAAGTCGTCGATATGCCTCACCTTAGCGGCCTGCATGTCCTGGTAGCGCTGCTCCATCTCTTCCACCAGCCAAGCCAGCGCCGCCGCCGCCTTCTTCGGCTGGGTGATGATGGGCGTGATCAGGTGCGGGATGCCCTCATACGGAGTGAGCTCCACCATCTTCGGGTCAATCAGGATCATCCTGACCTCGTCCGGGGTCGCCCGGGTGAGCAGGGAGACGAGCAACGAATTGACGAAGCTCGATTTGCCGGAACCCGTGGAACCGGCTACCAACAGGTGCGGCATCTTAGTCAAATTCGCGGTGACGAAGTGGCCCTCGATATCCTTGCCGAGGCCGATGACCATCGGGTGATGATCGCGGCTGGACGTCGGCGCGCGCAGCACGTCACCGAGCCGTACCGTCTCCCGGTCGCTATTGGGGACCTCGATACCCACCGCGGATTTACCCGGAATCGGGGCTAGCAGCCGCACATTATCGGTGGCCACCGCATAGGCGATATTGCGGGTCAGTTGGGTGATTTTTTCCACCTTGACCCCGGGCCCCACCTCCACCTCGTACCGGGTGACGGTCGGGCCGCGGGCGAAACCTGTCACTTGGGCATCCACCGAGAACTGGTCGAGCACCCCGTTGATTGCCTCGATCATCGCGTCGTTGGCCTTGCTGCGAGCCTTCGGCGGATCCCCCTTGAGCAGCAGATCGGTCGGAGGGAGCCGGTAGTCACCCTCGACCACCCGGTGCGTTGACGTCGCTGAGCCGGGCTTGGCGGCTCGCTCCGTCACCAGCTCCTGGACCGCCTCGGCAGGCTTGCGCTCCGTCGGAGATTGTGCGGGTTCCTCGGCAGTAGCCTCCGCTGGGTCCTCGGTCTGGGTAGCCTGCCTGCGCCGTGCCGGGCGACGTAACCGCGCGGTGGCCGGATCGGCGCTCGTCACGCTGGTATCGGTGTCAGCTATCTCGGCGCTGGCCGCATCGGTGTCGGTGCCCTGATCCGGCAGCGCTCCGCACACCCGGCGGATCCGTTCGGATACTGCTCGAACCGGTGTCCCGGTCAACACCAGTAACCCGTAACCGGTCAGCAGCGCCAGCAGCGGCGCCGCCACCCAGATCGTGAACCCGTCGGCCAACGGATCCGCGGCCAGGAAACCCACCATTCCGGCCGCTCGGGACCTTCCCGCCGCGTCCGCAGGCGCTCCGGCCGCGAGATGCCAAAGGCCCAGCGTTCCCAATGTCAGCCACAGCGTGCCAAGGGTGCGGCGGGGTCGGGCCGTCGGATTGGGCTCGGTCCGCATCAAGGTCACCCCGACCGCGGCGAGCACCACCGGCAATATCACCGACGCGGCGCCGAACAGGGCGCCCAGTGCCTGCTGAAGGCCAGCACCGATCGGTCCGCCCGCGGTCCACCACACTGCAGCGGCGACGACCACGGCGAGCCCGACCAGACCCAGGGCCAGGCCATCGCGACGGTGCTCAGGTTCAAGCCCACGAGTGCGGCCCATCGCTCTGACAAGGCCACCGCTACCGCGAGCCAGCAGGGACCATGCGCCGCCCAGACCGCGGCGGCCGCGCCCGATTCGGGGCGCCGGCCGGCGGGCTGGACGCTGCGGGCTCGACCGCTGCCTCGGCTTGGCCCCCGCGCTGCGGGACCGCGCGGCCGTGGTCCTCGTCGAGCTCCGCCCCCTCATGCCCGACACGCTAGCCGGTCCACCCATGTTCACATCGGCACGCCACGCCCCAGCAGCCTCACCGAGCACTTACCCACAGCGGGCGACTGCTCAGCCGACGGGCAGCACCGTGGGCACGATCATCGGCCGGCGCCGGTAGGTGTCGGCGACCCATTTGCCCACTACCCGCCGCACCGCCTGGGCGATCCGGTGCGGATCGGTGATCCCCTCCACTTCGGTGCGGGCCAACTCCATCTCCACCAGCGGCACAACGCCGTCGAGCGCCTTGGGGTCGTCGGAGAAACCCCGGCCGGAGATCGTTGGTGGCGCCACCGCGCGCCCGGTCGCGGCCACGACCATCAGGGTGATCGCGATGAACCCACCCTCACCGAGAATGAGCCGATCGGACAGCGTGGACTCCCCGACGTCACCGACCGACAGCCCGTCGACATAGACCTGCCCCACCTCGACCCGACCGGTGATCTCCGCCCGACCGTCCACCAGGTCCACGACGACGCCGTCCTCGGCGATCACCACCCGCTCTTCGGGCACTCCGGTGCGCACCGCAAGAGCGGCATTGGCGCGCAGGTGCCGCCATTCACCGTGCACCGGCATGACGTTGGATGGTCGGATCGCGTTATAGAGGAACAGCAGCTCTCCGGCCGGCGCGTGCCCGGACACATGGACCTTTGCGGTGCCCTGGTGCACCACCACGGCGCCCAGCCGGGTCAGCCCGTTGACCACCCGGAATACCGAAGTCTCGTTGCCCGGGATGAGCGAACTGGCCAGCACGACGGTGTCCCCGGTATGGATCCGAATCTGCCGGTGCTCGCCGCGGGCCATCCGCGACAGCGCTGACAGCGGTTCGCCCTGCGAGCCGGTGGAGACGAACAGCACCTGCCGCTCGGGCATCGCCATCGCCTCCTCAAGGTCCACCAGCAGACCCGGCGGCACCCGCAGCAGCCCGAGATCGGCGGCGACGCCCATGTTGCGCACCATCGACCTGCCCACCAGCGCGACCTTGCGTCCATGCACCGCGGCGACATCCAGCACCTGCTGTACCCGGTGCACATGGCTGGCGAAGCAGGCCACGATGACCCGCTGGGTGGCCTTGCCGATCACCGAGTCCAGCACCGGGCCGATGTCGCGCTCCGGGGTGACGAAACCGGGCACCTCCGCATTGGTGGAGTCGATCAGGAGCAGGTCCACTCCCTCGTCGCCCAGCCTGGAAAACCCGGCGAGATCGGTCAGCCGCCCATCCAAGGGCAGTTGGTCGAGCTTGACGTCGCCGGTGTGCAACACCAGTCCCGCCGGGGTGCGGATGGCCACCGCCAGCGCGTCGGGAATGGAGTGATTCACCGCGAAGAACTCACACTCGAATGGCCCACAGCGATGTCGAGCACCCTCCGCGACCTGCATCAGCTGCGGTTTCTGCCGGTGCTCACGGCATTTCTCGCGGACCAGCGCGAGGGTGAACTCAGAACCCACTACGGGGAGGTCGGGACGTAACTTGAGCAAGAACGGCACGGCGCCGATGTGGTCCTCGTGCCCGTGGGTGAGTACCAGCGCCTCGATATCGTCCAGCCGGTGCTCGATCGCCCGGAAGTCGGGCAGGATCAGGTCGACCCCGGGCGCGTCGTCTTCGGGAAACAACACCCCGCAGTCCACTACCAGCAACCGGTCGGCGTACTGGAAGACCGTCATGTTGCGGCCGATTTCGCCGATGCCGCCGAGTGCGACCACCCGCAGGCCACCCTCGGGTAACGGCGGTGGTGCTGCAGTGGGCACGCCCGGCACGGGCAGCGGGGTTCCAGTAGGGACAGCGCTCAAGTGAGAACTCCGGCCTCAGCCAGCGCTGAAGCGATAGCGGTAATGTGGTCAGAATCTGCGGCGATCTGCGGCAATCGGGGGTCACCGACATCAAGCCCGGTCAGCCGCAAGGCGGCCTTGCCGAAAGCCACCCCGCCAGCCATGGTGAAGCTCCGGATCAAGCTGAGGGTGGAGGCGTGGATCTCACGTGCCCTGGTCACCTCGCCGGCCTCGAATGCGGTGATCATAGCCCGCAGCCGATCTGGCACGACGTTGCCGATAACGCTGACCAAGCCTACCGCACCCACCGACAGCCACGGCAGGTTGAGCCCGTCGTCTCCGCAGTAGTACGCCAGGTCGGTGTTGGCGATGATCTCGGCACCGACGACGAGGTCCCCCTTGGCGTCCTTGACCGCGACGATCCGTGGGTGTTGCGCTAACCGGTAGAGGCTGTCCCTCGCGATCGGCACCACTGAGCGCGGCGGGATGTCATAGAGCATCACCGGCAGATCAGTAGTATCGGCGACCGCGGTGAAGTGCGCGATCAGCCCGGCCTGTGGCGGGCGGGAGTAGTACGGGGTCACCACCAGCAGGCCGTGCGCACCGGCCTGCGCCGACTGCCGGGCCAGCTCGACGCTGTGCGCGGTGTCGTAGGTTCCGGCACCGGCCACCACGGCGGCCCGATCCCCCACTGCCTGCACCACCGCCCGCACCAGGTCAGCCTTCTCGGCGTCGGTCGTGGTGGGCGACTCACCGGTGGTGCCGTTGATCACCAGCCCATCGCAACCCCGTTCCACCAACTGGTGGGCGAGCTTGCCCGCGGTGTCCAGATCAAGCTCGCCGCCGGCGGCGAACGGGGTAACCATGGCGGTGAGCACCCGGCCGAAGGGCCGGCCAGGCGCAGACATCGGCGCACTACTCATATGTCGACGCTACCGTTGCCGGTCAGCACACCGGTGAGGACTCCTCGGGGTGCTGACTAGAACCCCCGCTGGCTGTCCTGGAGCTGCTGGACGTCCATCGGGTCACCGTCAATGTCGACCATCGCCTGCGCACGACCGTAGGCGTGCAACGTCAGTTCCTCGGGCGGACCGACGACGGTAACGCTTCGGCGACCACGCCGTGCGACGCGCTCAGTCCCGTGCAAGCCGCCGTCTGAGCGACGCAGCACGACACCGACGGGCGAGCGCCGGTAGCACAGCCGGGCCAGCTGAGACAGTACCGTCCACAGCGCTTCGGCACGGTCTGAGTCTGCTGGCCGCTGTTGCCACCCCCGCCCGACCCGTCGCACGTCCTCGTGGTGAACGAAAAACTCAATTCCGTTGATCTTCTCCCCCAGCGGTCCCAGGCGCATCACCGACCACCACGGCGGCCCGTTGCGGACCATGGCAACGAGCTGTGGCCAGGGCCGTTCGGCGGTGCTGCGCTGTACCCGAGCGGTCAGCGGCGCCAGCGGCAGCAGCAGAATGCCTGCGGCGGCCGCCGGTCGGCCCTCCCTGACCACCAGATGCGCCGCCAAGTCGCGGGTCGTCCACCCCTCGCACAGCGTCGGGGCGTCCGGGCCCAGCCGGTCCATCAGATTGCACAGCTCGTGCCGCTCGCCAGCAGCAAGTGTCCGGTCCCCCACGCCTGTAGTCACCCTTCTCGGTCAGGTCCGGCCGAGGTGAGCTCGACCTGCAAGAGCACTCGCTGATCGTGCTCCATCGCCGCCCGGTAGTCATCCCAGTCCGGGTGTTCGCCGGACACCCTCCGGTAGTAGTCCACCAGCCCTTCCATCGCCTCCGGTAACTCGACTATCCGCACCGAGCCACCCACCTGGATCCAGCGGCCGCCGTAGAACCCATCAGGCAGCACACACAGCCACGCGCGCGGGTCGCGCCGGAGATTACGCACCTTGAACGCGGTCTTGCGGGAGCTCACCACCACCCGGCCCGCTGCGTCCACCGTCGCCGCCACCGGCGACATCTGCGGCGTACCGTCGCGGCGCAGGGTGGTCAGCACCGCGTGGTGCTGCTCAGCCACAACCGCCCGTGCCTCATCGAGGTCCATGACTGCACGTTACTCAACCCTCGGACACGAACGGGCTGGAGGCGATCTCGGTGCCGTCTGGCAGGACGCTGATCTCGAAGTCGCTGAACGCGTTGGGTGCTGCCTTGTGCAGCTGGCGCAGGCACTCCACGGCCAGCTCGCGGATCTCGACGTCAGCGTGCTCGGTGGCACGCATCGCGATGAAGTGCCGCCAGGCACGGTAGTTGCCGGTGACCACGATGCGGGTCTCAGTGGCATTGGGCAGCACCGAACGAGCCGCCTGGCGCGCCTGCTTGCGACGCAACGTGGCGTTCGGCTCGTCGGCGAAGCGTTCTTCCAAACCAGCGAGGAGGTAGTTGTAGGCCTGCTGGCTGGCCTGGGCTGCGGCGTGGAACCGCTGATGCAGCTCGGGATCATTCGCGATGACATCCGGCTCGACCATCGCGGCGGTCCGCTCGGGAACGTAGCGCTGAGATAACTGCGAGTAGGAGAAATGCCGGTGCCGGATCAGCTCATGGGTCAACGATCGCGACACGCCGGTGAGGTAGAAGCTGACCGTGCCATGTTCGAGCACCGACAGGTGACCCACCTCAAGGATATGTCTGAGGTACCCGGCGTTCGTCGCGGTCACCGGATTGGGCTTGCGCCACGACTGGTAGCAGGCCCGACCGGCGAACTCGGCGAGTGCCTGCCCACCGTCGGCGTCGGTGGACCACGGCACATCAGCAGGCGGGAAGAACTCGGTCTTTCCGACGAGCTGGACCCGCAACGTCACGGTGCTCACCTGTGGGTCATTGACTTGCGCTTCGGTGGCGCTCGCGGCGCCGTCAACTTCCTGCGCTTGGCTCACTGTGCGTTCCTCTCAGACGGCCACGGTTCCGAGCGTCCGCAGCGTAACGGGACGCCAGTGGCGTCTTGACTGACGTCAGATGTGACGTCATGCTTGACATCATGGATCTCACTCCGTACATCGCACAGCTGCGCGAAGACCTCACCGCCGCGGCGTCGGCGGGCGATGAGCAGACTCGCCACACCGCCGCAGTGCTGGGCGCTGCGCTGGCCCCCGCGGCCCGCTTGGCTATCATGAATGCGCTGTCCGATCTCGCTGCGGAGGTCACCGCGGCACTGGACGACCGGGTGGTGGAGGTTCGGCTGGACGGCCGTGACGTGCGGATCGCGGTGAGCGCTCCATCCGATACCGGCTCGAGTGCTACTGGAAACGATGGGACCGATCCGCGGGCGCCGGGCTCGTCGCCCCCCCACGAGCCCGGCCCACCTCCCTGCGGCGACGCCAGCGGTGACATCCGGAGGATGACCCTGCGGCTGTTCGATCAGCTCAAGGGTCAGGCTGAGCGGGTCGCCGCCGAGCAGGGCGTGTCCCTCAACACCTGGGTCTCCCAAGCCGTGGCAGGTGCATTGCGCGGCGAGCCGTGGAACGAGACCCGCCGGGGCCCCGGCGATCGCCGTAACCGCAATCGGGTCCAAGGCTGGGTCCAAGGCTGACCGCCTCCTATCTTGTCGAGGAGAACTCGTGGAACACGACGACACCGACGCATCGGCGGTTCGGCAACAGGACTTCGAGTGCCAAGGACCAATCGACATCTCGGTCGAGCTCGATAGTGGAAGGCTGGATATCACCCTGGCCGACGGCCCGGAAAAAGGCACCGCGGGCCCTGGGGTAGCTGTGCAGGTCCGTCCGGATCCGGCCAGCCAGCCGCCGTGGGCGGTCGGGATCGGCGGCCTGCTGAACTGGCTGGGTGAGCAGACCGGGGCGACTGCCCCGGGCGAGGTGGCAGCCGAGGCGGTACGCCGCACGTTGATCGACTTCACCGGGCAGCGACTCACCGTCCGCACAGCGCGGGAGGTTCCGCTGCGCACTGTGCCGCTGATAATCCACGTGAGCGCGCCGCCGGGCTCATCGATCAACGCTCGAAGCGGCTCCGCGGACGTCGCTGTTACTGGAACGGCTGCCGCTCTCGACGCCGCCACCGGCTCCGGGCAGGTCCGGGCGCAACGCTGCACCGGAGCGGCCGAAATCCGCACCGGCTCGGGCGACGTGCGGTTGGGAACGGTCGCGGGCCAGCTGCGGGTGCGAACCGGGTCCGGGGAGGTCGACGTGATAAGCCTCGAAGGCACGCAGGGCAGCGGCACCGTGCAGACCGGTTCCGGCGACGTCCGGCTCGGCTGCGTCGCGCGCGACCTCAGCGCACGCACCGGCAGCGGCGACCTCACGGTCGTCGACGTCAGTGCCGGTGGCCTCGAGCTCACCACTGGTTCGGGACAGCTGCGAGTCGGGATCCACGCCGGTGTCCTTGCCGAGCTGGACGTCAGCTCCGGGTCCGGGCGCGCGCACAGCGACCTGCCGGTCGGCGGCCCGCCCGCCGAGGGCGAGGTCGCGCTGCGGGTGCGGGCCCGGACCGGATCGGGCGACGCACTGGTCACCGCGGCACCATCCTGACCGGCGCGCCAGGCCTGGTCGCGCTGCCCAGCGCCGCGACCAGGTCCCCGCGCCGTCCGACTGCGATCCCGTCCAGCTCTAGCCATTGCGCCATCTCCTCCAGCGCTCCAGCGAGCTCGGTGACCACTCGCGAAGTGTTGGCGATCCCGGGCTCGGAGAAAGCACCCGGCACTCGCAGCAGGCCTGCGCCACGGTCAGCCTTGAGGTCGACTCTGGCGACCAGGTCCCCATCCAGCAGGAAAGGGAGAACGTAGTAGCCGTGGCTACGCCGGTGCTCCGGGACATAGATTTCGATCCGGTAGCGGAAGCCGAACAGCCGCTCAGTGCGCGCCCGGTCCCAGATCAGCGGATCGAACGGGCACAGCAGTGCGGCGCCGGTGATCCGTCGCGGCGTGCGAGCATCGCGGTGCCGGTACGCCGGTGCCCGCCAGCCCCGGACCATCACCGGTTGCAGCTCTCCGGCTTCCACGAGTTGGGTGACCGCCTTGCGGCTGCGCTTCGGCGGTAACCGGTAGTAGTCCCGCAAATCAGCTTCGGTGGCTACGCCCAGCGCGGAACCAGCCCGCGCGATCAGCTCGCGAGCGCCGTGCTCGGCGTCAACTCGGTGGCCGAGCACCTCCGCTGGCAGCACCCGCTCCGGCAGGTCATAGAGCCGCTCAAATCCACGCCGCGTACCGGCGACGAGCTCCCCCCTGCCGAAGAGCCATTCACAGATCCGTTTGGTGTCGGTCCGATTCCACCACGATCCAGGCGCTGCACGGACCCCCGCACCCAGCTGCCGCTCCAGGGTGCCCGCGCTGACCGGGCCGTGTTCCTTGACCGCATCCAGCACCGCCGAAACCAGCTCTGGCTCTCGCTGCGCTAGCTCGCCATACCGTTGCCACCAGCCAGGATTCTTTGCTCCCGAGTGCAACAACGGCCAGTCGCCAACCGGGACCAGGCTTGCCTCGTGCGCCCAGCACTCCACCAGCAGGCGAGGACGGCGTACCGGGTGCGCCCAGGCGGCGGCGTCGAGCAGTGGCCGTGAGTATGGACCCAGCCGGCTGAACATTGGGAGGTAATGCGCCCGAGCCAGCACGGTGACCGAGTCCAACTGCAACATCCGGATCCGACCCAGCACCCGCACCAGATGCCGCCGAGTCACCGTCCCGGTGGGGCGCGGATCAGCGAAGCCCTGCGCGGCAAGCGCGGTGCGCCGCGCACTGTCGTGTCCCACGATCTCCACGGTCACCGATGCTGCCATCCGGCACCGACAGTTCCACCGCTCACGCCCGGATACGTCTGCGTTCCGGCTACCGCATACCGTGAGTGGCATGGCAGTGGCTCGGGTGCGCGCGGCGACATCTGAGGACGTTCCCATCTTGGCCGCGCTGCACGCCGCCACCTGGCGCGCCGCTTACTCCGACCTGTTGCCACCTGGCACCCTCGACGAGCTGGATGCACCTCACCTGCGCGCAGTTTGGGCCGAAGCGCTCGAAGGCGGGGCCACGGTGCTGATTGCCACCGAAGGTGACGATCCGGTCGGGTTCGTGGTAGCCGGTCCGGCGCCCGAGGAAGACGTAGCCGCTGCCGATGGCGCGTTACCCCCTGACGCGGCGCGGACCGTGCTGGTGAGCACCCTGCTGGTAGAACCCAGGTGGGGACGTCGAGGCCACGGCGGCCGATTGCTCGCTGCCGCCGCGGCAGCACTACACGATGCAGGCGCTACCCGGGGAATCGCCTGGGTGCCTGCCGAGGATCCGGCCTCGCTGAACTTCTACCGGCGCGCCGGCTGGCACCCCGACGGCACCATCCGCACCCTCGACGCCGCCGGTCACGCTCTCCGTGAAATCCGCCTAACCGGCCCCCTAGACCTAGTACTCACCTAACTCACCTGCCCCCACTCCCGCCGTTCGGAGCCGAATAGCGATTCGCACGCCCTGGAAAGCGCCATTCGGAGCCGAATAGCGATCTGCACGACCGGCGCTGTGGATAACTCGGCCTGCCTGTGGATGGGCGTTTGATCGATTCGGCGGATGGCGGCACAGTTGCCCGCTATGGGCAGAGAGATCAAACTTACGGAGCCGGCGCCGGTTTTCAAGGGCACTGACGCGGTAGTAATGGGTGCGCTGACCCGCAGCCAGTTGCGCGGATCGACGGTGCGGCGGCTCTTCCAGGGCGTATACGCACTCCGGAATGAACCGATGACGCACGATTTGCGCTGCGCAGCCGCAGCACTCGCGCTACCACCTGAGACTGTGATCACCGGTAAGTCGGCGGCCGGCCTGTGGGGTGTGCAGTTGGCCCGCGCTGAAGATTGCGTGCAGGTCGTGGTCCCGGACAACACCCGCATTGCCCGGCGCGCTGGACTGAACGTGCGGCGAACGGTCGTTCGACCTCACGAGTGCACACCGTGGTCCGAGGTTGCCGTCGCAACTCCGCTGCGGACAACCCTCGATCTGTTGCTCGACCGGCCGCTGCCGGATGCCGTCGCCGACCTCGATGCGGTACTGCGGGCCGGGTTGGTGGCATTGCCGCAGGTCGTCAGGATGGTCGAGGGACGCTCGGACAAAGGCATCGTGCTGGCTCGTCGCGCCATCGAGCTTGCCGATCCAAGGGCGGAGTCTCGACCGGAATCGCGGGTCCGGGTGTGGCTTGTACTCGACGGTCTGCACCCCGTGCCGCAGTACTGGATCGAGGACGGCAGCGGCCGGCTTGCCCGCGCCGACCTGACGTTTCCAGAGCACAAAGTTGCGGTGGAGTACGACGGCTCCTGGCGGGACGGCGAGCTGTGGGCGCTCAATCGCGACCGGGATCGGCTCAACCGGGTGCAAGCCGCAGGCTGGGAGATCGTGTTCGTCACCGCCCAGCTACTCAACGACCCGCCCCGCATGGTCCGCACCGTCCGCGCCGCCCTCGCTCGACGCACGGCACTGTAATCGCTATTCGGCTCCGAATGGCGGTCTACGAGCGGCGGGAACCGCTATTCGGCTCCGAATGGCGATCAAGGGGACGCGGGGTTACAGGTCGAGTAGCGGTTCTAGGCCTACGGTTAGGCCTGGGTGGTTAAGGACTGAGCGGACGGCCAGCAGGACGCCGGGCATGAACGAACAGCGATCCAGTGTGTCGTGCCGGATTGTCAATGTCTCACCCTCGGTACCCAGCAGTATCTCCTGGTGTGCGACCAGCCCGGTCAACCGGACTGCATGCACCCGCACCCCGTCGACAACTGCGCCGCGGGCACCAGCTAGGCCCCGGGTAGTGGCATCCGGAGGGGCTCCCATTCCGGCCCGCGCGCGAGCGGCGGCGACCAACGCCGCGGTGCGAGCAGCGGTGCCTGACGGTGCGTCCGCCTTACCCGGGTGATGCAGTTCCACGATCTCCACCGATTCATAGAACCGGGCGGCCATCGCAGCGAAGCGCATCGACAGGATCGCTCCGATGGCGAAGTTGGGGGCGATCAGTACTCCGAGATCGGGTTTGGGCGCGAGCCATTCACGGACCTGTGCCATCCGGGCCTCGGTGAAGCCGGTGGTGCCCACGACGGCGTGAATGGACTGGTCTACGCAGAAGCGCACGTTGTCCATCACCACGTCGGGATGGGTGAAGTCGACGACGACCTCTGCGCCCGCGTCGGCGACGTTGAACATCCAGTCGCCCGCATCGACCATCGCAACGAGTTCCATATCCTCAGCGGCGTCGACCGCCTTGCACACCTCGGTCCCCACCCGACCGCGCGCCCCGAGCACACCCACCCGGATGGGATTGTCCGCCGAGCGTTTCGCACCGGGCATCTGCTCCGCGGGGTTCATGCGATCAACTCCGCTATCTCGTCGGGCAGATCATCGGCGTCAGCGTAGGGGCCCACCACGGCAGCGGTGATCGGTTGGCGTAGCAACTCGCGGGCGAGCTCACCGACCTGCTCGACGGTCACCGCGTCGATCCGTCGAAGCTCATCCTCGACCGTGTTGTGCTCGCCGTGATTGAGCTCTGCCATCCCGATCCGGGTCATCCACGACGGCGCATCCTCCAGGCCCAGCACCAGCCCACCGCGCAGCTGGCCCTTGCCACGAGCCAGCTCAGTAGCGGACAGGCCGTCCCGGGTCAGGGCGGCCAGCACATCACCGATCACCACCGCCACCTCGGCCAACCGGCCCGGCGAGCAGCCGGCGTAGATCGACAGGCTGCCGATGTCGGCGTAAGAGTCCACCGCGGAGTAGACCTCATAGGCCAGCCCGCGCTGCTCACGGACCTGCTGGAACAGCCGCGAGCTCATCCCGCCGCCCAACGCGGCGTTGAGCACGCCGAGTACGTAGCGCCGGTCGTCGTGGCGATCTATGGCCGGGACGCCCAGCATGAGATGCGCCTGTTCGGACGAGTCGGGGCACAACGCCAGTGCGCGCCGGGCGGTGACCTGTGCCCGCCCTCGACGTGGCCGCACGGGCTGTGCGCGACCGGTCAGGTGGGATCCGAAACTACGGACCACCGCAGCCAATACCGCGCTGTGCGTGACATTGCCGGCCGCCGCGAGAACCATCCGTTCCGGGGTGTAAAGACGCCGGTAGAAGCGGTACAACGCCTCGCGGCTCAGCGCGCTTACCGACTCCTCGGTGCCCAGCACCGGGCGGCCCAGTGGGTGCGAGCCGAACAACGCGGCGCAGAACTCGTCGTGCAGAAGTTCCTCCGGGTCGTCGTCACGCATCGCGATCTCCTCGAGCACCACGCCGCGCTCGGTCTCCACGTCGGCGGGGTCAAGCAGGGCATCACCCAGCACGTCGCACACCAGATCGATGGCGAGCTCAAGGTCGCAGTCGAGGACCTGCGCGTGATAGCAGGTGCAGTCCCTGGTGGTGAACGCGTTGAGCTCACCGCCCACCGCGTCGATCTCCTCGGCGATGGCCGCCGCGGAACGTCGCGCGGTGCCCTTGAACAGCAGGTGCTCCAGGTAATGCGCCGCGCCGGCCACCGCGGCAGGCTCGTCTCGCGAGCCCACCGCCACCCACATCCCCACGGCAGCCGACCGGGAGCCAGCAATCTGCTCGGTCACCACCCGCAATCCGGACGGCAGCACGCTGCGCTGGAGTGTCCCGTCCTGAGCTACGCCAGCCGGAGACATTGCGCCGTGAGGATGTGGCCGTACGATCACGTGCCGGCCGGGACCTCAGCCGTGTCCGTGGCGGAGGCAGCGGTGTCGGCAGCATCGTTTTCGCTCACCGGCACCAGACTGATCTTGCCGCGGTTGTCGATGTCCGCCACCTCCACGCGCAGCTTGTCACCGACCTTCACCACGTCCTCGACCTTGCCGATGCGCTTGCCGTTGCCCAGCTTGGAGATGTGCACCAGCCCATCCTTGCCGGGTACCAGCGAGACGAACGCGCCGAAGGCTGCGGTCTTCACCACAGTCCCGAGGAAGCGCTCCCCCACCTTGGGTAGCTGCGGGTTGGCGATCGCATTGATCCGGTCGATGGCAGCGTCGGCGGAGGGGCCGTCGCTGGCGCCGACGTAGATCGTGCCGTCGTCTTCGATGGAGATGTCCGCGCCGGTCTCCTCGGTGATCGAGTTGATCATCTTGCCCTTCGGGCCGATCACCTCACCGATCTTGTCGATCGGGATCTTGATCGCGGTCACCCGCGGCGCGAACGGGCTCATCTCATCCGGCCCGTCAATGGCCTGGGCCATCACCTCAAGAATGGTCAGCCGGGCGTCTCGAGCCTGCGACAGCGCCCCGGCCAGCACCTCCGACGGGATCCCGACCAGCTTGGTGTCGAGCTGCAATGCGGTGACGAACCCGCTGGTACCAGCGACCTTGAAGTCCATATCGCCGAAGGCGTCCTCAGCGCCCAGGATGTCGGTGAGGGCGACGAAAGCGGCCTGACCATCGACTTCACCCGATACCAGACCCATCGCGATACCAGCCACCGGAGCCTTGAGCGGCACTCCCGCGTTGAACAGCGACATCGTCGACGCGCATACCGAGCCCATCGAGGTGGAGCCGTTGGAGCCCAGCGCCTCGGAGACCTGGCGAATCGCGTAGGGGAACTCCGCACGGCTGGGCAACACCGGCATCAGCGCGCGCTCAGCCAGGGCACCGTGACCGATCTCGCGTCGCTTGGGCGAGCCCACCCGGCCGGTCTCACCAGTGGAATACGGCGGGAAGTTGTAGTGGTGCAGGTAACGCTTGGTGGTCTCCGGACCCAGTGAGTCGATCTGCTGCTCCATGCGCAGCATGTTCAGCGTGGTGACGCCGAGGATCTGGGTCTCGCCGCGTTCGAACAGCGCCGATCCGTGCGCCCGAGGAATCAACTCGACCTCAGCCGACAGCGGTCGGATATCGGTGATACCCCGGCCGTCAATGCGCACCTTGTCGCGCAGGATGCGCTGGCGTACCGCTGCTTTAGTCAGAGCTCGAAACGCTGCGCCGATCTCCTTCTCCCGGCCCGCGAAGCCCTCACCCAGCCGCTCCAGAGCGCCGGCCTTCAGCTCGTCGAGCCGGCTCTCCCGCTCCTGCTTGCCGGCGATGACCAGCGCCTGTGCCAGCTCGTCGGCCACCGCCTCGCGGACAGCTTCCAGGACATCGGGTTGGTAAGCAGGGAAGGTGGGGAACTCCAGTTCTGGACTCCCGGCTGCCGCGGCCAGTTCCTGCTGGGCCTGGCACAGCGCGCGGATGAAGGGCTTGGCGGCTTCCAGCCCAGCGGCCACCACCTCCTCGGTCGGGGCCTGGGCACCACCGGCGATCAGCTCGATGGTGGCCTCGGTGGCCTCGGCCTCGACCATCATGATCGCCACGTCGCTGGTGGCACCGTCGCCGACGATCCGACCGGCGACGACCATGTCGAATACTGACCGGCTGATCTGCTCATGAGTCGGGAAGGCGACCCACTGGCTGCCGCCTTCGTCCTGGCTGACCAGGGCTACCCGGGTAGCGCCGATCGGGCCGGAGAACGGCAGGCCGGACAGCTGGGTGGACGCTGACGCGGCATTGATCGCGAGCACGTCGTAGGGGTCAGCCGGGTTGAGGCTGAGCACGGTGACGACGACCTGGACCTCGTTGCGCAGGCCGTCGACGAAGCAGGGTCGCAGCGGGCGGTCGATCAGCCGGCAGGTGAGG
>JAICHZ010000023.1 GCA_025924655.1 Pseudonocardiaceae bacterium
GGCACGCTCGCAGGGGCCGACCGCGCTGCGTATCGTGTTGGGCAACCAGCTACGTCAGCTCCGCGAAGCAAGCGGAATTACCACCGGAGCGGCTGGCCACGTGATTCGGGCATCCCATGCCAAGATCAGCCGCATGGAGCTTGGACGGGTCAGCTTCAAGGAGCGTGACGTGGCAGATTTGCTCACCCTGTACGGCATCATCGACGAACAGGAGCGAGGAGCGTTCCTGGCGCTGGCCCGGCGGGCCAACGTGCCCGGCTGGTGGCACCATTACGGCGATATCCTGCCGGGCTGGTTCGAGATGTACCTGGGCTTGGAGCAAGCCGCCGCTGTCATTCGCACCTATGAGCCCCAGCTCATACCCGGCCTGCTGCAGACCGCAGAGGGCGCTCGCGCGGTGATCCAGATGGGCTTCCCCGATGCATCCGTCGACGA
This sequence comes from Pseudonocardiaceae bacterium, assembly GCA_025924655.1. Lineage (GTDB taxonomy): Bacteria > Actinomycetota > Actinomycetes > Mycobacteriales > Pseudonocardiaceae. Next base: position 436 of record JAICHZ010000023.1, read on the forward strand.
TATCGAGCGTCGGGTCGCACTGCGGATGAAGCGTCAGAAAGTGCTTACCCAGCCCGGAGCGCCAAGCCTGTGGGCAGTGGTCGACGAGGCGGCACTATGGCGACTGGATGGGCGTTCAGCAATGCAGGAGCAGATCCGGCACCTGATCGAGATGGCGGAGCTTCCCAATATCACCCTGCAGGTGATGCCATTTTATTCCGGTGCACACGCCGCGGTAGGTGGACCGTTCACGATGCTGCGGTTCTCCGAGCCCGACTTGCCGGATCTCGTCTACCTTGAACAGCTGACCAGTGCGCTGTACTTGGATAAGAGCGAAGATGTTCAGCACTACCTGGTGGTCATGGACCGGTTGTGTGTTCAGGCGAAGTCTCCCACCGAGACAGTCAGGTTCCTGACTAGCACGCTCAAAGAGTCCTGAGCCTGGCGGTCGATCAAGATTTTCGGGCGACCCCGCAGTACTGAGTTACCTCGGCAGGGGTTCCGACGTCGCTATGGTCAGGTCGCCACAGCGAACACGAGACCACGCCTGGCTGCAGTAGCTCCAGTCCGTCGAAGAAGCGGGTGAGTTCCTGGCGGCTGCGGGTTCTGATCGGGGGTGCACCGCTTGAGTTGTACTGCTGAACGGAAGCTTCAATCGCCTCGGCGTGGACTTCTGCGGTGGGATGAGACATTGCCAGGTAGCTTCCTGAAGGTAACGCATCCAGGAGCCGGTTGACGATTGCATGGGCCTCGGCGTTATCCAGGATATAGTTGATCACCCCTAGCAGCATGAGCGCAACAGGCTGGGTGAAATCGAGTGTCCGGGCAGCTTCGTCTAAGATTCTCTCCGGATCGCGCACGTCGGCGTGGAGATAATCGGTGCGGCCCTCCGGTGTGCTGGTGAGCAGCGCACGTGCGTGCACGAGCACCATCGGGTCGTTGTCGACGTAAACGATGCGGCAGTCCGGCGCGGTTCTCTGCGCAACCTGGTGGGTGTTGTTCACGGTGGGCAGGCCGGTTCCTACGTCCAGTAGCTGGCGGATCCCTGCGTCTCGGACTAGGTACGTGACGGCCCGGATTAAGAACCCTCGGTCTGCTCGAGCGGCGTCACGCAGGTCGGGAAAGGTCTTCAGAACCTGCTCGCCGACCTCGCGGTCGATCGGGTAGTTGTCCTTGCCTCCCAGCATGTAGTCCCAGAACCGAGCTGGTTGCGGAACCGTGGTGTCAATAGTCGCAAGCGGCTCCTGCGCGGCCGCGGGCGAGCGGTCTTCCACGAGTCGTCTCCCTGCGTTGCGCTGTGCTCTGGACCTGACCTGCGCAACTGTAACCTCCGCAGGCCGCGCAGTGGGCTCGTCGGCGCACCCCAACGATGGAAAGGGTGCATCATGGCGACCAGTCTGAGTGTCGGCTGCTCAGCGCAAGCATGACGGCTTATTCCGTCACCAACGACGGCCCTGTCACCGCAGGGCAGCGGCAACAGCGCGTGCTCGGTGAGCCAGTACGCCGATGTACCCGCCGAGGCCGAGCAGGATGAGGCCGCCGACCGGCAGCGTGATGAGGATGAGTGCGGCGACGATGACCAGAACTACTGCTGCGCCGATCAGGCCGGGCGCGCGCCCGCGGAAATGACGCTTAGCGACTTTGCGACATGACCGTCCTCTCTTGGCGTGGTGTCGTATTCTCGCTAGCCCTGCCTGCGGCCACCGGAGATGCTAGAGACATGCATGAGGACGTGGAGCGGTGCGCGCGGGCGGTGCAGTCCAAGGACGCGCGCTTCGACGGCTGGTTTTTCGTCGCAGTGGTCACAACTGGGATCTATTGCCGGCCGAGCTGCCCGGTAGTACCGCCCAAGGCGGTCAACATGCGCTTCTATCCGAGCGCGGCTGCGGCGCAGGCGGCTGGGTTTCGTGCCTGCAAGCGATGCCGGCCGGACGCCAGCCCGGGATCTCCGCACTGGAACGTCCGCGCTGACCTGGTGGCCAGAGCGATGCGGTTGATCGCCGATGGGGTGGTCGATCGCGACGGTGTCCCTGGTCTGGCCGCGCAGCTGGGGTATAGCGTCCGGCAGGTTCAGCGGCAGCTGCTCGCCGAGTTGGGCGCCGGCCCACTGGCGTTGGCGCGGGCTCAGCGCGCCCAGACCGCGCGGTTGCTGATCGAGACGAGTTCCGTTCCGATGAGTGACGTCGCCTTCGCTGCGGGCTTCGCCAGCGTCCGGGCGTTCAATGACACCGTCCGGGAGATCTTCGCGTTGGCGCCGACCGACCTGCGCGCGCGTGCCGCGCGCCGACACCCGCCGACGACGTCCGGATCGCTGGTCTTACGGCTGCCGTTTCGGATGCCGTTCTGCCCAGACAACCTGTTCGGGCATCTCGCGGCGACCGCGGTGCCGGGGGTGGAGGAATGGCGTGACAGCGCCTACCGCCGCACCTTGCGCCTGCCGCATGGCCATGGCGTGGCAACGTTGCGACCGCTGCCCGATCACATCGAGTGCCGGTTGACCCTGACCGACCTGCGTGACCTGTCCGCCGCGATCACCCGGTGCCGGTGGCTGCTCGACCTCGACGCGGACCCGGTGGCGGTCGACGATCTGCTGCGCAGCGACCCGATGCTCGCTGTCATGGTGGACAAGAATCCCGGCCGGCGGGTGCCGCGCACCGTCGACGCGTCGGAGTTCGCGGTGCGTGCCGTGCTCGGGCAGCAGGTGTCCACCAAGGCGGCCTGCACCCACGCCGCCCGATTGGTGGCCGCACACGGCGAACCGGTGGCCGACCCGGTGGGCGGCTTGACTCACCTTTTCCCGGATGCAGCACAGCTGGCCTCTCTCGATCCAGCCGCGCTCGCCCTGCCGCGGGCGCGCCGCGCCACGCTGACCACCCTGGTCGGTGCGCTGGCCGGCGGCGAAATCGACCTCGGCACCGGTAGCGACTGGCAACAGGCGCGCGCTCAGCTCGCCGCGCTGCCCGGCTTCGGACCCTGGACCATCGAGACGATCGCGATGCGCGCCCTCGGCGATCCGGATGCTTTCGTGCCGACGGACCTAGGTATCCGGCGGGCCGCCCGACACATGGGTCTTCCCTCGACCGCGGTCGGGCTCACCGGCCACGCCAGCGCCTGGCGACCCTGGCGCGCTTACGCCGTGCAGTACCTGTGGGCCACCGGCGACCACGCCATCAACCGGCTACCGGCCTGATGAAAGGATCACGCGTGCTAGTTCACACCGTGCAGGACAGTCCCGTCGGCCCGCTCACCCTGGTCGCGCTGGACGGCAAGCTCAGCGGTCTGTACATGAACCTGCAGCGACACCGGCCGCCAGAAGCTACCTTCGGCGAGCCGGATCCCACCCCGTTCACCGAGGTGATCCGGCAACTGGATGAGTACTTCGGCGGCCAACGTACCGAGTTCGACCTGCCGATGAATCTCGTCGGCACCCCGTTTCAGCGCACCGTGTGGGCCGCTCTGCAGGAGATCCCTTACGGCGAAACACGGTCCTACGGCCAGCTCGCCGAACGGATTGGACGCCCCGGCGCCGCCCGGGCGGTCGGCTTGGCCAATGGACGCAACCCGATCGGCATCATCGTGCCCTGCCACCGTGTCGTCGGCGCCTCTGGTGACCTCACCGGCTACGGCGGCGGCCTGGAACGCAAGCAGCACCTGCTCGACTTCGAGCGCCGGCGAAACGGATCCGTTCGCTCGGACACCTTATTCGAGGTGGCGCCTTTCGTGCGCACGCCGGCCGACTGCGACGGCGCTTCGCCTCAGAACGGGGGAGTGCCGTGGGAGAGGGCGGGTTCTGGTGGTGGTTCGGGTTCGGGCGCCGGTGGTGGTTCGGTCCAGATTTCTGAGCCTTCCCAGTCGGCATCCATCGGAACAGGCAGCGGAGGCCGAGACGCGGGCAGCGGTTCGAGGATGGGGGCGGCGGCCGGTGGTAGGTGTGGCCCAAGCGGCTGATCCAACGGAAACGATCAGGGTGCGGCTGGTGTAGTCGCCAGCCGCCCTCATGCTTGAGCCGCCAAGGGTGCGTCGGTGGCTATCGCGGTCCTGCTCGGCGGTGCCTCGAGCCGCCGATGGTGCGGAACAGGGTGGTGGCACCGCTGGCGACCCCGACGTCGCGCTGCGCGACGCTGTTTTGCACCACCAGCATGGTGGTCTGCATCAGGAGTCCCATCCCGACGCCGAGCACGATCATGTACATCGAGGTAGTGAGCTGCCCGGTGGTCACGCTTATAGTGGCGAGCAGGGCCAGTCCAGCGGTCATGAGCACCGACCCGGCGAGCAGCAGGCCGCGGTAGCGGCCGGTCCGGGTGACCAGCTGCCCACCGAGCAGCGAGGTGGCCAGCATGCCGCCCATCAGCGGCAGCAGCTGCAGCCCGCTGCTGGTGGCCGAGGCACCTTGGACGTTCTGCTGAAACTGCGGCAGGAACGTCACCGCGCCGAACATGGCGAAGCCGGTGAGGAAGGTCAGCATGGTGGCGGCGGTGAAGTTGCGGCTGCGGTTGCGCTCCTTTCGGGGCGGGCGGTTGGAGCACCGAGTGGCGTCAACACCAAGATAGGTAAAGAAGTTGTATAGCACAACTAATAAGATCAGCGAACCAACCGACCGAGCAAGGCCATAGCCGAATCAACCGTCGCACCGCCAGCTTGTGGCGGGCCACGTCGACGCCGAAGACCTCGATCGCCCCGATCGGCGCCGGCAGCAGCGTCGTGATCATGCGGATCGTGGTGGTCTTGCCGGCGCCGTTGGGCCCCAGCAGCCCAACACCGCTCCAGCCGGGACGGCCAGATCAACCCCGTCCACCGCAACCGTGTCCCCGAAACGGTGCCGGATCGCGGTACCGCGCACAGCCAGCGGAGCAGTCATCACAGGTCACCTCCGATCCGGGTTGCAGTGCCATCGGAGCCAAGCTTATGTTAGTTGCGTGAAGCAACCAATCACTTTAACGACGTGGGCTAGCATCTACTATGCAACCAGGCAGGCGTTTCGATGACGATCGACGCGGAGCGTGAGGTAAGCATTCCGCCCGGGGCGCGGCCCGCTGGCGGGGTGGCTGCCCGGCAGGATGCCGGGGCGGGCTGGGGACTGCCGTTGCTGGTGCTGATCGTCGGGTCGTTCATGTCGATTCTGGACACCAGCATCGTCAATGTGGCCATCCTCACCATTCAGAACGAGTTCGGCGCGACCACCGACGACGTGCAGTGGGTGGTCACGGGCTATACGTTGGCGCTGGGCGTGGTGGTACCGGCCAGTGCGTGGCTGGGGGATCGCTTCGGGTTGAGCCGGATGTACACCGTGGCGATGCTGGCCTTCGCCGGTGGGTCGGCGCTGTGCGGGCTGGCCTGGGACCTCAACAGCCTGGTGGTCTTTCGGATCGTGCAGGCGATCCCGGGCGGAATCCTGCCGGTGATGGCGCTGTCGATCTTGTACCGGATCGTGCCGCGGGACAAGATCGGTGCCGCGATGGGTTTGTACGGCCTGGGCGTCGTGGTCGCCCCGGCGATCGGGCCGACAGTCGGGGGATATCTGGTCGAGTACATCAACTGGCGGCTGATCTTCTATATCAACGTGCCGATCGGGATCCTGGGCGCGGTGGCCGCGGCGTTGGTGTTGCCGCGATTCTCCAGGGTGGCGGGGCGCCGTTTCGACGTGCTGGGCTTTGTGACCGTGGCGGGCGGCTTGTTTTCGCTGCTGCTGGCGTTGTCGGAAGGTGCATCTTGGGGGTGGTATTCCTACCGGGTCTTGATTCTGCTCACCGCCAGCGTGCTGAGCCTGGCGTTGTTCGTGGTGATCGAGTTGGAGGTCGCCGAGCCGCTGCTGGATATCCGGGTGTTTCGTTACTGGCCATTCACCAACTCGCTGCTGCTGATCGCGGTGTTGATGATCGGACTGTTCGGGGTGCTGTTCTACATCCCGTTGTTCCTGCAGGAGGTGCAGGGCCTGGGGGCATTCGACGCCGGACTCACGTTGTTGCCCCAGGCCGTGGTGATGGGGGTGCTGATGCCGATCGCCGGGCGGGTCTATGACCGCATTGGGCCCCGCTGGCCGGCGTTCATCGGTCTGACGATCGTGGCCGCCGCTACTTACTTGATGCACACCTTGACTGTCGACACCTCACGTGAGCAGCTCGTGTTGTGGCTGATGCTGCGAGCCGTCGGCTTGGGTATGGCCATGATGCCGATCATGGCTGGGGGCATCGCGGTCATCCCCGCTGCCCAGGTCAGCGCCGCGAGCGCGTTCAACAACGTCGCGCAACGAACCGCAGGCGCACTGGGTATCGCGATCCTCACCGCCATCCTGACCACCCAACAGGCTCAGCAGTTGGCCGGGCGAGCGGCCCTGTTGCCCGCCGACACGGTCACCCCGCACCTGGGTGGCCCGGCTGTCCCTGATTGGGTCGGTGCGTACGCCCTCTACCAGCAGACCCAGCTGCAGGTGTTCGTCGCGGGGCTGGATGACCTGTTCCTGATCGCCGCCGGGCTCAGCGCCCTGGGCGCGCTGGGCGCGTTGCTACTGCGATCCGGGCCCGCTCCCGCGACCCCAGCCAGCATCGTCCCGCGACAACAGGCCGCCACGCTCACGGCAGCGGCCAACGGCGTTCCAGTTGTGAACGGCGCTGTTGCGAACGGCACGGTTGCGAACGGCGCAGTCGGGAACGGCGCGGTTGTGAGCGGCGCGGTTGCGAACGGCGCGGTTGCGGACGGACGCATCCGGTCCCCATCTCAAACGGCCAACGTCGCAGACAACGGCAGTCGAACCGGACAGACCAACGGGTTGCTCGACGTCGAGCGCGACGCTTCGCGTCGGGACAGCTGACCGTTGCAAAGCGAGCGGTCTGCAGTGGCACAAATCGTCGCGCACTAGTGGCCCGAAGTGTCCACCATTTGCCCGATTCGCTCGGCCGCATCGCACTATCAAAAGCAAAAGATCCGAGTAAGATGTGAAGAATGTTGCACTCCCCGCCTGGGAGTCGGCTGGACCTCGTGCACCGTATTGGAGCGGCGGTGCTGGGTGCCGGGTTGTGCCTATTCGGCATCCTGGGTTTCGTCGACCGGCTGAGGTTCCTCGCTCTTCAGGGCAAAGTCGTGCTCGGGCTGGCCGAGAACGGCTTGCTGGCGACGATCTCGGTCGTCGTCGGCGCGGTTCTCATCGGGGCCGCGCTGCGCGGTGGTCGGGTCTCGTCGACGATCACGGTAGTTGTGGGATTGCTGTTCCTGCTCTCCGGCGTCCTGAACCTCTTCGTGCTGGAAACCAAGTTCAACCTGCTGGCGTTCCGGATGTCGAACGTGGTGTTCAGCATCATCGCCGGGATGCTCCTGTTGTTCCTTGGCGCCTACGGTCGGTTCAGCGGCGGCTTGTCGGCGGATAATCCCTACTACCAGCGTCGGCACCACGAGAATGCGGGTTCTTGGAACGATCACGACCACGACGATGAGGATGATCGGTTGCTGGCCGCGGAGTTGGCGGTCGCGGCAGGTCACGCCACGCCGGAGCAGGAGCAGCTGGTGTATGAAGACGCGCAGCGGCGCGTCAATGAGGCGCACCGGCGCGCCTGGGAGCTCTATGAAAGTCGTCTGACCAGCGACAATGGTGTGAGGCGAATACCCTGACCGCAAGCCGACGGCTGCTCGACGCCAGGCCGCGAGGCGGCCCGTTTGCGAGGCGGCCCGTCCGCGAGGCGGCCTGAGTTTGCGGCCGCGGTCCTTGGGGTGATGTTCGCCCGGGTCCAGCTGCCTAATCGCCGTTCCGCGTTCTCAAGATCGCCAATAGCGAGCGCTCACCGTGCAGAATCGCGCGGCCATCGCTCAGTTACGGCGATCATGGCGGGTCGTTGAGCCGTCGGCAGGATCCACTAGCGCCGGCAGGCAACGGTGGCTTTGTAGTGAAGCCTTCGGTGTTGGCGGGCAGCCGGGACACCGCCCGCTATACCGCCGATGAATGACTGTGGCCGAAAACCCAGAGCCGTAGTAGCTGAGCCCTGTCGCCGGGCTAACGAGCCAGAACCGCAACCCGATGTAGGGGGTGATGATTCGCAGCTGTGTACCGCGGTCACGAGCGCCAGCGTCGCTGGCAGGCATCCGGGAGGAAGTCATGAGCTTCGGCGGAAGCATCTTTCTGATTGCCGTTGGGCTCGTCCTGGCGCTAGCCGTCAAGGTCAGCGTGTCCGGCATCGACCTGCAGCTGGTGGGCTGGATCCTCGCCCTGGTGGGCGTGGTGGGATTGTTACTGAGCCTGGTTTTCTACCGGCGACGCCCGGTAGGCGTTGAGCCCACACCGGTGGTCCCGGACGACTATCCGCCGCGGTACTGATCGCGCTCGACCGCGGCGAGCTGGACCTACTCACAAAGCCGCCTATCCACCGCGGCGATGCCGTTTCTACTCGTCGCCCTACTGCGCAGTGCCGGCCAGCAGCCCTGTTCACCATGGTCGGCGCGGCCATGGTCGTGGTCGCCCTCGACGTCGGGCTGCTCGGCCCGCGCAGCACCGGCCGGGCGCTCGAGGAGGGTCAACCCGGTGACCACCAAGATTCCTAGCTGGGTAACAGCAAACGGTCACAGCCGATAGATGGAAGGGGCCGTTTGCTGCTCGGCGACCACGGTTGCCCGACAACTCAACTTGGGGGGACATTATGCGGGGAGTCATAATTCGCTGTCTGGCGACCACGGCTGTGGTCGGTGGAGTGATTCTCGCAGGGGCCGGCGTGGCCGCTGCTGACACGGGACGTCCGACCGGTGGTACCGGCGCAGACCAACCGACCTGCCAACCCGGTAATATTGATCTTACGCCGGATTGCTTCCTCAGTCCGCACGGTGGCCGACTTCTCTAGTAGCGCCGCGACGCTGACTTACGGCCCCGCCCGTACCTAGCCGGCGGGGTCGTTTGTTCGCCCCGGGGCAGGGTTGCGGGCACTTCGGGCCGTACGCTGCTGGGCCGGACTAGCCCTGGGAGCGCGTGCAGTGGCAAACGACGACGAACGCATCGCCCTGTTCCTCGACTACGAGAATCTCGCGATCGGGGCGCGCGACGGGCTGGGCGTATCGCCGTTCGACTTTGGCCCGGTGGCCGACGCGCTCGCCGAGCGAGGACGCGTGGTGGTGCGCCGGGCCTACGCCGACTGGTCGTACTTCGACGCCGACCGCCGGCTGCTTGCCCAGGCGCAGGTCGAGCTCATCGAGATCCCCCAGCGCATCGGGGGCTCCCGGAAGAATGCAGCGGACATCAAGATGGCCGTCGACGCCATCGAGCTGGCCTACGAGCGCGGCTTCATCACGACGTTCGCCATCGGTACCGGTGACTCCGACTTCACGCCGCTCGTGCACAAGCTGCGCGAGCTTGACAAGCGGGTCATCGGCATCGGCGTGCAGTCCTCGACGTCGGCGCTGCTGCCGCCCGCCTGCGACGAGTTCTTGTTCTATGACCGCCTGCCCGGCGTCGAGCCGTCGCAGGAGCCGCGGCGGGGACGAGCACGCGGCCGCCAGCCAGGCGCGATGCCACCGGCAGTGCCGCCGCCGATTCCGACGCCCTCGGGTGCCGCCGCGAGTGTGGACGCCGGTGGGGCCAGCCAGGTAGTCGCCGACATCCCGGTCGACGAGGCGGTGACGGCGGCCGGCGAGCGCGACGTCGGCCTGCTCGTCGCGCGCACGCTGTCTGGTCTGCAGCGCCATGCCAGCGGCCCGGTGCTCGCCTCGACGCTCAAGCGGGCGATCCTGCGCAAGGATCCCACTTTCGACGAAGCCGAGCAGGGATTCCGCGGGTTCGGCGAGCTGCTGCGCCACCTTGAGAGCCAGCGGGTCGTGGAGCTGCGCCCGGGATCAGCGCAGGGTGACCCTGAGGTGACGTTTCCCGAGGACGACTCGGCTGACGACAACGCGTTCCGGCTGCTCATAGACGTCGTTCGGGAGCTCTCGGCGTCCGACGCGCCACCGCAGCTCAGCGGGCTGAAAAACCAACTGCGCAAGCGTCTGCCCGACTTCAGCGAGAAGCGCTACGGCTTCAACAGCTTCCTATCCTTCGCCAAGGCAGCCCGCGCGCGGAACCTGATCGCCATGGAGTGGGACGACGACGCCGGCGACTACCTGCTGCACGTGCCCGGCTGAACCTACGAGCACCGCGGTACAGCCCTGTGCGCGCCGAGTTCGACAGGGGAGCTTCTTTCACAGCGGCGGACAGCGCTGATGTCGAACTCGGCAACACTAGCGTCGTCTCAACTCCGGTCTACTGGGCTGCTCATGCGAGCGCTGGCAGTGATGTTGGCTTGTACGCGGTCGCGGCGCAGCTGCTCGTAGCGGATGAATGCGCTCGCGGGGTGGGGGGCATCGCGTAATGAGTTGGCGAGGACGACTGCGTCTTCCAGGGCCATCGAGGCTCCCTGACCGGTCGCTGGGGAGGCGGCATGGGCGGCGTCGCCGATGATGATCATGTGATCCCGGTGCCACCTGATGACGTCGGGAAGGTCATAGGCGTTGGTGACCATTATTCGGTGGGCGGCGCCTACGATGCCTGCCGCTGGCGTCTGATCGTCCCGCAACCGGGCGATCAGCGCGGCCTTCCAGCGTGCGGTGGTACCGGACGTGATCTCGTCTCGGCCCAGCTCGGCGTCGTTGACCCGGCAGAACCACCAGGTGTCGTTCTGCCCGGTCACGATGTAGCCGAATGCAGCCGAGCCGCGGATGACCTGGAAGTGATCTGGTGCGCTGTACACCCCGGTGTCGGTTGAGTAGCCGTAGAAGATGCGCTGTCCCGCATAACGGGGGGCGGATGCGGTGGGGTCGATGATGGTCCGGACGACGGAATTCAGCCCGTCTGCACCGATCAGGACGTCACCGGAGGCGCGAGAGCCGTCGCTGAAGACTGCGGTGACGCGGCCGCGGTGACAGGTGACCTCGATGAGGCGTTTCCCTCGCTCGATGCGGATTCCGCGGCTCTTCGCTTCGCGTTGCAACGCGGAACACAGATCAGCGCGGGTGAGGTAGCGGTAGCCTATAGCAGGATCGTCGGTGTCGCCGAGGGGAACGGTAGCGATTTCGTGGCCCTCGCCGTTGCAGACCCGCATCGTTCCCAGCGGCGCGCTCACGGCGGAGATGACGGCATCGGCGTCGAGTTGCCGCAGGGCGTGCATCCCATTGCTGGCCAGAGTGAGAAACGCGCCGCGGTCGTGGCTGTTGAGGGGATGCGCTTCGTAGATTGTGGCGTCGATGGCGGCCTTGCCTAAAGCCAGCGCAGCCGCCGCCCCGGCGATACCACCGCCGATGATCAGAACCACGGGCAGTTCGCTCGGCAACCGGGTCTTGGGTCGCCGGATGACGTTTTATCGGGTGCAGCGATGGGATTCACCGTACCGGAAGCGTCAGCGCACTCCGAGGGAAATCAGCGGATGCTGGCCCGGGTCGAGCCACCGCAGGATTGCGATCACTGCCGCCCGGTCAGTCGCGACACATCCCGCGGTAGGGCGGCCGCTGGTGACGTGGAGGAAGAACGCCGAGCCGGCGCCCGGGTGGACCGGCCAGCGGTTGTAGTCGATTACCACCGCGTAGTCGTAGACGGCACCGGCCTGGCCGAGGTTTTCCCCCGACGCTTCGTTGAAGGGGCACTTCCCCGGGGCGCACGTCTGGTGGGTGTTGTAGGCGGGCGACCGGACGTCGGATACCCACCAGTCGTTGGTGGTGGCGTGGAACCACGGTTGCCGCGTGCCGGGGTTGGCCGCTCGACCGAAGGTCTGGGTGAGGCTGAACAGGCCGGCCGGGGTCCGCGTGCTCGATTCGCTGGCCCGACCGATTCCGCCCGCGCCGATGTGCGCCGGGATCGGCGCGAGGACAGGCCGCCAGCCGTTTCCGGCCCGTTGCCAGGTCTCGATCACCGCCGTCGTGCTGCTCGCATTGGGCGCGGTGACAAGCACTACTTGCGAGGTGGTGACGGGTATGCCGCGTAGAGCCGATGGTGCCCTACCGCTTTCAGGAGCCGCAGAGCCGTAGGTGCCGATGGCGCAGCCGAGGCCGGACCGGTGAGGAGCAGTAGGACGCAGATCGACGCAAACGAAATCAGCCGCAGTGCCGCGATGCGCGATCCGTGGCGCTTGCGCACAAGCTGCAGCATCGCCTCACCTGGTCCGGTCTCGCGTCGTCGCCTTGATCAGGAGCGCAACGTGTGTTCATTGGGTCGCAGATTCGCACGTGAGCGCCCGGGTTTGTCGTACGGCACGCCGGTCATTCCCGAAGTGTGCGTGCCTCGCTACGCTGGGGCAGGGGCAGGCATAGCACCTAGCTGCTCGAGGAGCTCCAGGCGATCGAAGTGATGTCGCACCGCGACGATCACGCCGCCCTGGACCTCGAAATCTTGCGAGAACGTTATGTTCACGGGTCGATCCGTTGGAGGAATGTCCCCGCCAGGGGTGTGGAACGTTCCCTTATGTGTGCCTTCAGCTCTGCCTTGGATAGCAACGGCTGAACCTTCCTCAACAACGCGGGTAATGGTTAACCCGATGTCGGGGAATGCTTCCCATAGAACAGAACAGAACGCGATCACCTGATCGCCTCCTCGAAGCATGCCGCCGGGGACCACCCACTCAACGTCTGAACCTAATAATGCCATGAGCCGCTCGGCGTCCTGAGCGTTAAACGCTGCCATTTTCTTGTGCGCCACATCCGCTGCCTGTCCCATCTCTGACTCCTTTTTATTGTGTCGAGAACTGCGATTCTCTTCGAGGGTCACGCCGGCGCACTGTCAGGTGCGTGACATTGCAGGTGTCAGCTTGCCGACACCTGTGCCAGTCCTGATCATCATCGCCTGGTGTGTGCGGTCACGTCGTCGGCGGGGAGGCTGGCAGATCGGAGTTGATCATGCCGACCACGTCCTTCCACGACCCATCGGCTTGCTTCTTCCAGACGTCGACGAATTTGCCCTTGTCGATCGCGGGGTTAGCGAATGCGTAGGTGCCTATAGCGTAGGCCAAGTCGCCGGACCGGGCCACTTCCACCTTGGTTGTCTCGCCAGAAAAAGTTGCCCCGGCCGGAACGGACGCGAATATCTGCATCCAGGTCCGGCGAATCTCCTCTTTGGTCCGAGCGATCGGAACGTTGGGCGCCAACAAGACTGCTCCGTCGCCGTAGTAAGAGACGGTGGCATCGAGCTGGCCTGCTCCGATGGCCTTGAGCCAGTCCGCTTCTTGTCGCTGGATCGTCGCCTCAGCGGCCGCCGTGGAGTTGTCGGCCGGTTGGAGCAGGCCAGCACGAAGGCGGCCAAGCCTATGCAGCCGGTCAACAATGCAAGCGCTCTGAGTGCTTTCTTTCTCATTCGTCCCATCAGTGCCTCCTATCTGAGCGGCAGCGTTCGAGCGCGCATGGCTTTGCGGCGCTGGTATTGTCTGCGCACGTCGCGTCGGCCCGCTGTCAGCTACTTGACATGGGCGATGTCAGCTTGCGGACAGTGTGCGCGACGCTGGGCGAGGCTGGGGCGCCCGACGCCTGCGTGGTCGAGATCGGACGGTGGCCGCTGGCCATCACGGATGGCGAGGCTTAGGCTTTGGCGCACGGTGGCTGCGGAACCTGGGGTTGTCGATGAAAGCCGAGCATGCGGCATCCCTGCTCGCAAAGACGCCGCTGTTCGCCGGTCTCGATGAATCCGAGCTTCTCGGACTCGGCGCTTGCGCGCATCGGCGCAGCTACCACAAGGGCGAGTACATATTCCATCAGGGCGACACCGGAAGTGCTGTGTTCGTGCTGACTGAGGGCAGAGTCAAGGTCATCTTCGCTTCGGAGGACGGGGACGAAATGATCCTCGCCACGCTGCAACCACCTGACGTCTTCGGAGAACTGGCTCTCATCGACGGGGGGCCCCGTTCGGCGTCCATCCAGACTCTCGAACCCACGACTGTGTTGACGCTCACCCGAGCGACGCTGTTGGACCTGATGTCCAGACAGCCCGGGGTGACTGATGTCGTCCTGCGCTCCCTTGGCAGGCTGGTGCGCCGGATGATCGCGCAGGCCAGCGACCTGGTATTCATGGACCTGCATGGCAGGGTCGCCAAGCTGTTGCTGCGCCTGATTGAGGACTCAGCTGACCACCCGGGTGATGGTTTGTCGCTCGACCTTAAGATGACCCAGTCGGACCTTGCTGCCATGGTGGGGGGATCGCGCCAGAGCGTGAACCAAATTCTGCACCAATTCGAGCGCAGAGGTTATCTACGCCTCGAGGGACAGCGGCTGATGGTGGAAGATGTCGACGCCTTGCGTCGCCGTGCCGGCTTTCCCGCTTCCTAGCTCGGAAAACAGCCCATCGCTAGGCGAAGAACGCATCGTGGGCGTAGGGGCTCATGGAGATCTGCCATGCTTCCACGATCCTGCCGTCACGGAAGCGGAAAACAACGAGCCCATTCTCGTCATAGGTGCTGCCGTTGCGTCTGGCGGAGCTGTGATCGACGCTGATCACGTGTTCGTCGTCGCCGACAGCAACGTGCAGCTCGGTCTGGTATGTGCCGTTGGTGAGCTCATGGAGGCGATCAAAGTAGGCGCAGGTGGTCTCCCGGCCCTGGTAGTCGCCGGCGATTGAGCTGCGTCCGGGAACGTGCCAGACGACGTTCTCGGCGATGAGTTCGGCCAGGGTATCGGTGTCGCCGTTGTTGACGGCGTCGTAGCCTTGCCGCACGATCTTGACGTGAGGATGTTCGGGCATCGCTTCCTCCTCGTACGCAAAGCCCCGTTGCCAGCCTAATTCCGGCCGTGAACGAGCGTGCGCCCGCGAGGTTGCATGAGGCGTTACTACTGGGTTACCGCCTTGGATGGACATAGGCTGAGAGGTCGACCCCGCACCGAAGGGGGAGGGGTGCAGCCCGGTGGAGTTCCGCATCCTTGGTCCTCTTGAGGTCGCCGCGCAGGGGCGGCCGGTGGCGCTTCCCGGGAGTCGCGAGCGGGCCGTTCTTGTCCTGCTCCTGCTATCCGCCAACCGGGTCGTTCCAGCCGAGCGCCTGGTGGAGGACCTCTGGGGCGGAAAAGCCCAGAAAGGGGCCACCGGCGCGCTCCGCGTCTTCGTCTCCCGGTTGCGCAAGGCGTTCCGAGAAGGCGGCGGCGACGCCGTCGTGATCACCAAGCCGCCCGGCTACCTCCTGCAGATCGAGCGTGCTGCTCTCGACGCTGCCCGATTCGAGGACCTGCTGGCCGAGGGACGCGAATACGCCGCCCGAAGCGACCACGAAGGTGCCGCGGCGCGGCTGCGCCAGGCGCTGGCGCTGTGGCGAGGCCCTGCCCTGGCCGACGTGGCCGACATTCCGGTGGCTCGGGCCGAGGCGGCGCGACTGGAAGAAGCGCGGATGGCCGCCCTCGAGGAGCGGGTCGAGGCCGATCTCGGCTGCGGTCGCCATGCCGAGGTGGTGCCCGAACTCGACCATCTGACCAAGGCTCATCCACTACGGGAGCGGCTGTGGGGGCAGCGGATGGTGGCCCTGTACCGCTCGGGGCGCCAGGCCGACGCGTTGCGCGTGTACCAGGAGCTTCGCCGACTCTTGGCCGAGGAGCTGGGTCTGGAGCCCAGCCTCGAAGTCGCCCGCCTGGAGAACGCCATCCTGCGCCAGGCGCCCGAGCTGCAAGCACCTGGGCTGGCGGCGCGCTGCGTCCCCACGCCGTCGCGAGTGTCGATGGGGCCGACGACGTTCCTCTTCAGCGACATCGAGGCCAGCACCCGGCGGTGGGAAGGCGATCCGGAAGCGATGACGGTCGACCTGGCGCGGCATGACGAGTTGCTCCGCGCCTGCATCGAAGCCGCAGGCGGGGAGGTCTTCAGCCACACCGGAGATGGGATGGCCGCGGCATTCAAGGCAGCCCCCGACGCCATCGCCGCCGCTGTGGCAGCCCAACGGGTGCTGACGTCCGTCGCCTGGACCGCCCCCGGGCCGCTGCGGGTCCGGATGGCGATCCACGCGGGGGTGGCGCAGCGCCGCGAAGGGAACTACTTCGGGCCTGCACTGAACCGGGTCGCCCGCCTCCTGGGTACTGCCTCCGGGGGCCAGGTGCTCTGCTCCCATGCGGCCGCCGAGCTCATCGGTGCTGATCTTCCGGCTGAGGTGGCTCTCCTCGACTTGGGCGAGCACCGGCTCGCCGACCTGGCCTGCGTCGAGCGGGTGTTCCAGGTGGCCCACCCCGAACTGTGGTCGCAGTTCCCGCCGCTGCGCAGCCTCGCCGCGCATCGACACAACCTGCCGGTGCCACTCACCCCTTTCATCGGGCGGGCACGAGAACTCGACGAGCTGAGCACGCTGCTCGCCAGATCTCGGCTGCTCACCCTGACCGGGGTCGGAGGGGCGGGGAAGACCCGGCTCGCCATCCAAGGCGCGGCGGCTGCACTGCCGGCCTACCCCGACGGCGTCTGGATAGCCGAGCTCGCTCCGCTCCGCGACGGGGCGCAGGTGGCCTCGGCAGTGGCCGCGGCGCTCACCTTCGAGACCAGCGCCTTCGACAGCCCCGAGGCCGTGGAGGACCGTCTCATCCGCCATCTGGCGACGCGGCAGACGCTTGTCCTGCTCGACAACTGCGAGCATCTCATCGAGGTAGTCGCCCGTCTCGTCCATGCCTTTCTGACCCGGTGCCCTGGTGTGACCGTCCTCGCCACGAGCCGCGAGCGGCTCGGCGTCCCCGGCGAGGTGGTGTGGAAGGTGCCGCCGATGTCAATGGCGCTTCCCAATGCCGCAATTGACGAGCTCACCGGCAGTGACGCGGTCGCTTTTTTCTGCGAGCGGGCCCGGGCGGCCCGATCCACCTTCGAGCTCGACACCACCAACGCCGCCGCCGTCGACCGGATCTGCCGTCGTCTCGACGGCATTCCCCTCGCGTTGGAGCTGGCCGCCGCCCGAGTCCAGGTGCTCAGTCCGGCACAGGTCGCTGACCGCCTAGACGACCGCTTCCGGCTGCTGACCGGCCGGGAACGCATCGTCGTGCCCCATCAACAGACCCTGCGAGCGACCGTCGACTGGAGCTACGGACTTCTCTCGCCGGCGGAGCAGCGCGCGCTGGCCCGGTTGGCGATCTTCCCCGACACGTTCGATCTGCCGGCCGCCGAGGCAGTGATGTCAGGCGGGAGCGCCGGAATGGCCTACGAGGACGCCCTCGACGTCCTCTGCCGACTCGTCGACAAGTCGCTCATCGTCGTGCATAGCGAGGGCACGGCCCCCCGTTACCGACTACTCGAGACCATCCGGCAGTACGGGGCCGAGAAGCTGGCCGAGGCTGGTGAGGAGGCCACCACTCGGCGGCGGCACCGCGACGCCTTCATCGCCCGTGTCAAAGCGTGGAGAGGCACGCCGCTGGGGACGGATTTCCTCCGGGGGGCGTTCGCTGATGCGGAGAACTTCCGCGCCGCTCTTGAGTGGTCATGGGCGCAGCGCGATGCCGACGCGGTGCTCCATCTCATCGGGGCGCTGTGGGTGCCATGGCTGTGGTTCGGTAACCCTGACGGCCAGATCTGGATCGAGCGTATCTTCTCCGAGCCTGAGTTCTCCGCACCCGAACTCGCCGACCACCCAGGGCAGGTCGACGCCCTGAGCATCCGCGGCGTCCTGCTCTCGGAGCAGGACTACGAGCGCCGCGACGAGCTTTTCCAAGAAGCGGCAGCGCTGGCCCGGCGGCTCGGCGACGATCGCCGCGTGGCCTACATGGATTGGGGGTGCGGCGAGTACAAGCTGCTTGAGGGAAAGTCTGCCGAGGCGCGCCCGCTCCTCGATGCCGCGCTCGCCGGCTACGAGCGTCTCGGCCTGGCGGACGGAGTCGGCTGGTGCCACGACCACCTAGGCTGGGCCGCGATCATTGACGGTGAGCACGACCGGGCTCGAGACCATTTTGAACGCGCCGTGGAAGTCGCCCGCAGCGATCCCCTCGGCGAATGGGTCGAGCCGCACGCGGTGGCGGCTCTCGGCCCACTCGTCGCCCTGACAGGTGACGGCGAGCGGGCACTTCGCCTGGCGCAGGAGGCAGTCGGAGCCGCTCGGCGCCTGACAGCCCGACCGGTCCTCGCCATGGCGCTGACCCGCGCCGCCGAGACGGCCGTCCTGGCCGGTCATCCGCGCCGCGCCGCGGGCATTCTCGTGGAGCTGCTGGGCCTGCTGGCCGACCAAGGAACCCGGCGGTGGGTGGCCGACGCGCTGGAGACCGCCGCTCTCATCCTGGAAATCGACGATGACACCGAACGGGCGTCGGCGATTCTCGGGGCAGCCGACCGACTGCGGGAGGCCATCGAAGTGCGGGTCATCACCGACGAAGTGCGGCACGCTCGTGACCGGCTCGCCGACGCCCTGGGTGCCGAGCGCTTCGCCCTGCACGAGGCCCGGGGCCGGACGCTGTCGCGCGAGGCGGCCATCGCGCTGGCCCTTGCCGGGCTCGCGGCCCGTGGATAGGACCGTCGACGGCCCCTCGAAAAACCTCCGACGCCGGATACGATCGCACATTCGGTGGATTGCGGGGGAACCCCCCTTGGTTAGTGCTACGGTCAGAGCACGGTCCGGCAGCGTGGCCACGCCCAAAACGGCTTGAGGTGTGGTGCGAGATGATGCTGGACAGTCCCGGTATGTGGCGCAAGTCTGAGCGGCCCGGCCACCTGGTGAGATGCACCAGGCGCCAGCCGCACGCCCCACCGCCGACATCACATCAGTCTTCAGCACGAACATTCTGATGGTGAGAAGTCCTATTATCCACGTACCATTTGCTGCGGGAGCACGAAATATCACTTGACCACGTCGCCCAGATACTACGGAAAAGGCGGCGGTAATGCTCGCATAATACCGGCCTTCCGACCCGTAATGAGCACCTACCCCCTGATCGGGAATGATTCCCATGGCGCCCAGCGCCCCCAGCGGCTTGATAAGGTCGATCAATAATGATCTCACGCGCACTGCATAGCGCCGCAGGATCGTCAGCGGACGCGTCGCCTCCACCCGTTCGCGGGGTTGTCACCGACCATACGAACCGTCCAGCAGCGCCCAGGTCAGCCACGATGGCTCCGGCACCGGTACTGACCGCGGTGTGGTGCTGCTCGGTGGGCACCACCTGGCCGCTGGAAGTGCGCGAACTCGATCCCGATACGACGCTCGGGACCATCGTGGACCGGATCAGTTCGGGCGTGCCCATCACCCAACCGGAGCCCGACACGCTGGCCCGCGAGCTGCTCGCCGCACGGGGGCTGCGGCTCATCGGCGACGCGACCGCCGACCACGACACCCGCAGCCGCCGCCGCATCGGCTACGTCTGCGCCGACGCCGAGCCGATCGCACCGGTGGCCGATCACACCATCACCTCCTCCGACACCGTTACCTGGGCTGGGCCCGACGGTCTGCTGCCGTACACCCCGACCCAGCGGCTTGAGCTGACCGTGGCGCACCCGGGCCCGGGAGTGTGCGTGGTGACGGTGAACGGGGAGCTGGACCTGCTCACCGCGCCACTTCTCGACGCGTGCGTTCGCGAACAGCTCGCCGCCCGCCCGCTGCATCTGGTCCTGAACCTCGAACCGGTGCGTTTCCTCAGCGCCAGGGGACTGACCTGCCTGCAGCAGGCCCGCGACCTCACCCAGCAGGCCCCCGGGTCACAACTGCACCTCACCGGCCTGGTAACCCGGGTCGTAGCGCGCCCACTGGAAATCACTGGCCTGCTGGAGCTCTTCGGCACCTATCCCACCCTGGCCCACGCTCTTGTTGCACTGGACGCGTCACCGTCGGCGATGTCCGTGCCGCATCAAGGTGTCGGCAAGCTGACAACGCCCATGTCGGGTACCTGACAGCCGGATTCCGTGGCGGACCTCATAATCCTCTGATCTAGACGATTCAGGTACGCCCTGGCATCACAGCGTGATTGCGGCGACGCCGGGGAGCAGTGACCAAAAGGAGTGAGCGGCTATGACGACGGTGTACTCGGCGAACGAGCGTGGCGCGATCGAGGATGCAGTTCGACTTTATATCGACGGCGTGTCAAAGGGTGACGCCGATAAGCTCAAGACGGGATTCCACAGTGAAGCTTGGATGTTTGGCTCCGTCGGCGGTCAGCGCTATGACATCCCGATCAGTCATTTGATTGAAATGGCCACCAGTCAGCCGTTCGACAGCGCGGGCAGCTACACCGCCCGAATTACCTCGGTCCAGCAGGTCGGTGACGCGGCAGTCGCGATCGTTGAGGAGGATGGAATTTGGGGAAGCTTGTCTTGCGTTGACTTCGTCACGCTAGCCAAGATCGACGGTTCTTGGAAGATGGTGAACAAGACGTTCGCCCACACTCGCGGCGAGCTGCCGGCCGGCTGACTTCAGCGAGGCGGTCACGTCACGTTAGGTCCGCCACTCCACCGGGACGCGCGGATCGGGCTGGTACGAGTAGAAATAACCGGTTCGCACCGACATCACCAGATGTGCCGCCAGCGCTGGATGAGACTGCTCGATCCGCCGCAGGCAAGAACGCAGCGACTTGCTGACATTCGCGCGCGCTCGCTCTGCCGGCCAGTTGGTTTCTGCCGCGAGATCTAGAACATGAAATTGTTGGCCGGGAGCGGCCAGTAACGACTGCAGATATCGCAGGCCCTTCGTGTCTTTGAGGCGAATGACGACCCGTTGGAACCTGACAGTCCAGTATTCCCCCTCGCGCCGGAAAACGGCGGCGGACGGGTCACCGTCGAACGAGTCGAGCTGCGATTGCGGCCATATCGGGTCCCGGGGGAGGCCAGCCTGGATTGCGACGACCTCGTCGTAGAGCTGGTTCATCCCTAGCTCCTGGGCCGACTGCAGGGCATCGGAGAGTAGCTGCCTCGCGCGTTGCCGATCCAAGGTGGCGCCCCGGCGGGCGAGCATGGTGCCGTAGGCGCCCTGTGTCAGGGCCAGGTAAGGCCGAGCGCCGATCCGCTCGCTGGTTTCGATGGCCACCTCGAAGTGGCGGGCGGCTGCATCGAAGCGGGACAGGGCCGCGGCGAGTATCCCGAGGTAATAGGCGATGGGTCCGCCCGCGGCGACCGCGTCTCGCCCGGCCAGGGCCCAGCGGTGTTCGTACGGGCGAACGAGGTCGTAGACGATCTCCCCCTCGTGGGTGGCTCCGGCGTGGGCAGCCAGCGACGTAATACA
>JAICHZ010000024.1 GCA_025924655.1 Pseudonocardiaceae bacterium
CATGCTGCATTAGCTGAAGACTGTTGTGGTGAACGATGAGGAAAAGGCATCCGTTCGAGATGTCAGGTGGGGGTCGGGAAGGCGAGCGAAAGCGAATCGCTGATGACGTGTCGAAACTTAGAAATTGACATCGAAACCGGGGTGTCAATGCGATCCCGGGATGAGCCTGACGGGAACCAGTTTACTGGCCAGGCGGTGTCCGGCATACAGGCGACGCGAGCCCGGCCTGCGGCTTTCGTGCGGAACGGGAGAAGGCGCGTGAGGATACTACTTGCCACTGGTTGGCGGGTGAGAGGGAGCGTCCCGGGCGGCCCGAAGCCGTGAGGGATTGAGTACCGTTGCCGATCGCGCTGGCGGACCGACTCGTAGTAGTGATGAAGCTCCTGTAATGGGGGTGGAGTGAAGGGGTCGGGTCGTTCGTGACTGGTTTGCTCGATCAACCAGCAGCTTGGCTGGGAGGAGTCGCGTGAATGAGTTGAAAGCACCGGGCAAGCCGTTTGTGATCTCGAAACGGGCTGTCTGGGAGGCGTACAAGAAGGTGAAAGCGAACAAGGGTGCGCCGGGAGTGGACGCGGTGTCCTTAGCGGCATTCGAGAAGGATCTGAAGAATAATCTCTACAAGATCTGGAATCGGATGTCGTCGGGCACGTATTTTCCGCCTCCGGTGCGGGCCGTGGAGATACCGAAGACCGGGGGAGGCGTCAGAATTCTCGGCGTGCCCACGGTCGCGGACAGGATCGCCCAGACGGTCGCGGCGCGGGTCCTCGAGGCGAAGGTCGAAAAGATCTTCCACCCGGACTCGTATGGCTACCGGCCAAGGCGGTCAACGATCGACGCGGTAGCGGCATGCCGTTCACGGTGCTGGAAGTACGACTGGGTGATCGATCTGGACATTCAGAAGTTCTTCGACACGGTCCCGTGGGATCTGCTCCTCAAAGCGGTCGCCGCGCATACTGATCAACCGTGGGTGTTGTTGTATGCGAAACGGTGGCTCAAAGCGCCGCTGCAACAACCCGACGGCACCATGCAGGAACGAGACCGGGGTACCCCACAAGGGTCAGCGATCTCGCCTGTGCTGGCTAATCTGTTTCTCCACTATGCGTTTGATATGTGGATGACCCGGACGTTCCCGGCGGTCCCGTTCGAGCGATACGTGGATGACGCAGTCGTGCACTGCGTCAGCGAGCGGCAAGCCCGTTACGTGCTCGCCGAAATCACGAAACGGATGACCCAGGTAGGGCTTGCACTGCACCCGGAGAAAACCCGGATTGTCTACTGTCAGGACGACAACCGGCGTGGGTCATACGAACACACCGAGTTCGTCTTCCTCGGCTACGGCTTCCGGCGACGCTCCGCCAGTTCAAAGGACGGAAAGATGTTTGTGTCTTTCCTGCCGGCGATCAGCAAGCAGGCCCTGAAAAAGATCAGTACCGAGGTGCGGTCCTGGCGGCTGCACCATCGCACACGCCTGACCGAATCCGACCTCGCCGATTGGATTAACCCGATCGTGCGGGGCTGGATGAACTACTATGGGGCATTCTACCGATCAGCCCTGTATCCTCTCCTGGAACGCATCAACGCCTACCTGCTGCGGTGGGTCCGTCGAAAATACAAACGGTTGCGGGGCAAGAAGAGATCCCGGGCGGCATGGAACAGAGCCGTCCGGAAACGACCAGGTGCCTTCGCCCACTGGGCCTGGGTCACCCACGCCCCCACGGTCTGGTGACCAGAGCGGCAAGAGCCGTATAACGAGAGATCGTTACGTACGGTTCTGTGAGGGCCTGGGGGTGAGATTCCCCCAGGCTACTCGGCGGTCCAGGCCCGCTGGTTCTATCGTTATCGCAGGAACAAGCCAGGAGGCAGGGGGTGGCGCGGGCATGGCATACGGCTCGCTGAGCGCCAGCATCGCCGACTTCCTAGCGCTCCTCGATCGCACTCTTCTGCCGCGGACAGCGCGCTCTGCCGGGAAGGATGGTCAGTGATGTGGAAAGCATGCCATCGAGAACGTGCGCGTCCGAGTGGCTGTGTACACCGCCGCAGGCGCGCTTTGGGCCGGAAGCCTTGTCCATGGATCTGTCCATGAACTCGGTGCCACGGGTGCCTCTGTAGCACGCTGAGTGGTCGAGCTGGAGACTATAGTTGCTGGTTGTCTACTCCTGCCGGGTGAATTCGGAGACTCATAATCCGTCAGGTCGTGGGTTCGATCCCCACCCGCCCCACCGGTTGACCAGCATGAACAGTCCGATCCGCGCTCCCGTCAGATGGTCTCTGGCAAGGAGCAACCCCGGGCGCCTCTACAGCCTTGCATGTTCCCTTACTCGCGTTGCTCATCGGCGGGGTGGTCGCCAGCGGGGCACAAGCTTTGCGGTTCAACGCGACAGCAGGTGCCGAACACGTACTGCTCTCGGCGTGAGAACGACGATCGAGCGCGGACGCCACAGCAGGTGTCCGGTTGGCGAGAAGCAGAGCAGCGACGTCCGTCGCTCGGACGACATCGGGAAGCTGCCGCAGGAGGACCACCGACGGCTCGACGGCGCGGGTGAACGCAAGCTTGCGGCCGAAGTCGCCTCGATCAGCGGTGACAAGGGTGAGACCCTCGGTGGCTGCCTTGGCGAGCACCTGCGGGTCGCTGGCACTGGCCATGTCGTAGTCGCGAATGTGTGTGGCGTGATGTCCACCGGCGGTCAGCGGTGCGCAGATTCGGGGCGAGAGGTTCTCCCTCATCGATCAGGAACTTCACGCAGGCGGCCTCAGCGGGTAGTAATGCTCGGCGAGCGACTCAGCGGCGTAGTTCAGTGCCGCTGGAATGTCCTCAGGTTGGAGATCGGGGTGCTCGCCGACGATGTCGTCGACACTCATCCCTCCAGCGACCATCCACAGAACGGTGACGACGGGGAAGCGAAGACCCGGATGCAGGGCTGGCCGTCCATCTTGTCCGGCTCGATTGTGATGCGGTCGTGTACCTGCGCGCTCACGGGAAGATCACCTCAATACCTGTGTCAGTGTGGCCACTGTAGCTGTGACCGCTGTAGATGGATCTCTGTCCGTCGGTCTACCGTGGATACCGTGGGCATGGCGATGGCCACGAACTGTGGTCCGATTGCGATTCATGCCCACGAAACGGAGTCTGTGGTTCCTATTCGCACTGGTAGCAGCGTCGGGCGTCTGAGCCTGACCGCTTCGTAATCCGTCAGGTCGTGGGTGCGATCCCCACCCGCCCCACACCTCTACCGGTCAAGGCTCCACCCCGATGATCTAAAACCGCATGGCCTGTCCCGTCGGCGCGTCCACCCGGCCAGCCCGTTGCCGCCGCCGGGCGCCTCGCCGCGCGCGATTCGCGACGTGCTGACAATCCCCGAGGACCGCGTCGAGTTGACCACGAGTACAAGCGGGCGCTGGCCACTGCCGCCGAGACGATGGAACTTGCGGACGGTCGCGAGCAGTTTCCCGGGCGTGCCGCAGATTGCCTACACGACAGGCCACGTGCAGGTATCGGTTGCAGCACTTGACAGCGCCACATCCCTGCCGGCACGTCTCGGGAGATCGCTCGGTTCGTAGACGAGATGTCTGTGATGGTTGCGGGCAGTAGGTGAATCCGTATCGCGCGATCGACCAGTACGGCCAGGTCATCGACGTGCTCCCTGCCGCGATCCGGCGGCCGCCCGCGGATTTCATCCGCGGGCCGAGCACGGCCCACGGCCCACTGAGGTAACCACCGACCGGGTACCGGTTTCGCTGCAGGGGATCGAGGAGCTGATACCCGCACCGTGCCACGTAACCGAGCAGCACGCGAGTAACCCGTCGAAGCCGATCAAGGGCGCCTGAAGGCCCGCTTACCCGGCTAGATTCCATCATCAGCATCACAATTTTTGCCAGATGGCTGCCCGTCTCTCGAAGACGGAGAAGGCGCTACGCTCCAAAGAGGCATCTCGTAGGGGAGTGATGATGGTTACCGAGATCTTGTGGCGCCAGCCCGGGAAGATGACACAATTCGAACAACGCAGCCTTGAATCACTCGTCGAGGAAGTGTCAGACGAATTCGTTCCACCACTATCTACCCGAAGCAGCACAACCCAGGCGGTGCTAGCGAGTGCCAGCGGCAGCGCATCGATTAGCTACTTTGATGAATTGCTTATGGAACATTGCCTTCTGTTGCTCGAGTGCGACCAATTGCAAGGGTTTCTTTCCTTCCGCACCTTTCACCGCGACACCCGCTTGCCGCATATAGGAATCTGCATCTACGTCAGCACTATTTCTGTTCGTCCCGCGGCGCGAAGACGCGGACTTGCTCGCCTGCTATACCAGAAGGTCTTAGGGCTTCCCGAGACGTTGCCTGCATGGATTCTTCTATGCACACGGTCCACCAACACGCATCATCTACAACTGTTAGATACCCTCGGATTCAAGCATCTCCTTGCCGTTCCTAGTCGCAGGGATCCTGCGGTCGACAGTATTTATCTCGGGCGCAAACGGTAGCAGCATCCAGCTCAGCGCCGATGCGGGCTGAGTCGAGGCACGGAGCCCGAATAGGCGGCTGCTCCGAGTCGTACGAACGGACCGTGTTCTTGATACGTCCTCTCGGCTTTCGAGTCCACACCAACGCGCCGAATCAGCTACGCGGACTTGCTGGCATTCGAGCACGTACACCAAGCGGCGTCAGTCGAAATGTTGAGTAGTCCACGGTGGTTCCCTGTTGGGTCAGCCGCCGCGTGGCTACGACCACGGCGCGCAGCCCGTGGGTCGATGATCACGAGGTCGAAGGTGCCGGTGACGTTGGCGAACACATCGCTCACCGCGAACTCCGCCCGAACCCCATTTGCGCTTGGCGTTGTGCCGCGCCGCGGCCACGGCGAGCGGGTTGATGTCCACGCCCAACACTTCGGGGGCGCTTCGCGCGGCCAGGATGGCGTTTACCCCAGAACCAGTGCCCATGTCGAGCACTCGGTCCTTGGCGTCCACCTCTTCGAGGACCGCGTGACCGAGTAAATCCGACATCAGGGTGGGCGGGAAGACCCCGGGCGGCACGATCAGGTCCAGCCCTAAATAGCTCAACCGCCGCTCGCCTGGGACGATAAGCTCCTGGTAAGCACGCTCGTGCCAACGGCGCAGCGCGGCGACCTGGTCGTCGGACAGGCTCGATCGGTAACTCATCAGGCGCAGACTAGAAGAGTTGATCTTCTGGAGGAATCCCATTCCGGGTGAAAAGCAAGCAGCGCTGGTTCGGCATGGTGAGGTCGTCAGGTACCTCTGCCCAGCCAGTGCAGGAGTGCCTGTCGAGAAAAGCGCCATTCGCTGCTGATCCGGCGTCCCGGGAGCTCGCCGGACTCCGCTAGCGCCTGCAGGTCATTTTCGGACACGCGGAGCAACTCCGCGGCCTCGGCGAAATTGAGCACAGCGTCGTGCATCTCACCGCTGATGATGGTGGTTCTGGACGTGGGGGGTAGGCGCCAGCTGACCTCGTCATCATCCAAGGTGAGGTGATCGCTGACCAGGGTGGCCAGCAGGTCCTGTTTGGATCGACCGAGTCTCGCGGCTACACGGTCAAGCTTGTCGGCGACCGGTGGCGGTACGCGCGCATAGATAGCACGGGTGGGCTCTGGCGCGGGAGCCATCGTCGATCACCTATCCGTCCTGAGTTGTCTTGGTATCCATGCTGCGCAGGCACTGTACTTGCGGACTTGTCCACTACGATATCATGATAGCTATCAGATATCTCGGGCGTCGACCTCGAAGCTGCCTCGCCAGTACACCGTCACCGGCGGTCGGCCAATCGGTCCGCGCACGTTAGAGCTCCTTCAGGCGTGGCGGGTAGGTCCGTGTCCGGGCCTCGGCGCCGAGAGACAACCAGGTCATGCCGCGCGTCAGGCAGGGTCTGCTCCTGCTGGCCCTCGGCCACCAATGCCGGGTCGGCGACCATCTGCAGGTCGGCAGACCTGGTCTCGTTGGAGGTGCCACCAAGGAAAATCGTGTACTGTCGAAAGAATGAGAGAACGCAGTGTGACATCGCCGTAACGCAGTGCAGTGTCCTGTATCGATGCTGACGTGATGTCGTCCTCCCTGTTAGGATTCACGGTTGATCGAATCATTCATCCACGCCGCTATGCTAGGAGTACGGGGATGATAAAAAGGCTAGTGACGAGCCACCGATCAACAAGCTCACCTGCGGGGATAGCGTCCGGTGGACAGTGGAACCCCGACGTTTACCGGGTCTCCGCATCGTCGGCAAGCGCCACGAATTCTGCTACCACGACCTCGTTCGCGCGATTTCTGTGGATCTTCACTACGCTCGGGATCATCGTTGTAGTCGTCGTTATTGGTTTCTTGATCGGTATTGTCCGATCACTTGAATCGATTGATAACGGACTGTATACAGCATCTAGCTCAGTGACGGGTGCCGAGGCTAATGTGCGGTCGCTGCCCGACTACATTCAAACGATCAATTCCGCACTGACCGACATCGACACCGCCTTGAAGCCGATTCCTGGGCAGGTGGCCGGCGTCAATGGCTCGTTGCAGTCGATCCGCGGGTCCGCGCAGAATATCGACGGTTCGTTGAAGGACACCAAGCGGGCGCTGATCAACACGTCCGGGTCACTGGTGAACACCGCTGGAGCATTGGGCAGCGCCGCTCAGTCGCTAGGGAACATCTCGCCTGACGAGCAGCCCAAACCTGCTTCTAACGTTCTGCAAGCGGTCGGCGATATCGTCGATTCTATCCCGAAGTGAACCGCAGCCAGCTCACCGCAACCTGGATGCACCGTGCAGATTCCGGACCTATAGTTGATCTCTGTGGTGATGCTAGCCCGGGGCACTGCAACCGAGTGTCGGGCATCCAAGGTTCGCGGGACCGTGAAGAGCCTTCGGGCCGCTGAGGTGAAACGCCGGCGTACTGGAGGTAGCAACCGGTCACAGACAGCAGGTCGAGCGGGCACGAGCGAACGACTTTTCCCGTACACGGCTGCTCATGCCACTGACAGCGCGCTATGGCGAGGTTCGCGCGAGGTAATGGTCAGCTGTCATTCGTGCGGACTGCGAAATCAGGAGAGGTGGATCCAGGTCGCGGTCGACGGGATGTGATCCTGGTCGACGAGGAACAGCATGTACCACCCCGGCGGCGCGAGCGTGGGCGTCGCAGGTGCGTGTACGGTCAAGACTCCTTGTGTACGACCAGTGATGGGCAGGTCAACGAGGCGCTGTGAATTGTCGAAGGCATGGGTCGTGACACCACTACGAATGAGCTCCGCCCATAGGACATTTCCCGGTTGCGCGGTGGCGATAGTGACCGCCAGACCGTAGTGCCATTCATCCGCCACCTTTCCGATCGCGGGGCGGCCGCCGACGAACATATAGGGCGGACTGTACATCTCGATATGCATCTCTTCGTTCGGCTGGGGTGGCTGCCACGCCGCCATCTGACCGTACGGCGGCGGGTTACCGCTCGTTGTCATCACCCGACCGTCGGGCATTAGCAGGGCAACCGAGTGGTACATGCGGACGACGCTCGCCACGGCGCCAGGTCTCCAGGCGTCTGTCGCCGGATCGTAGATTTCGGACTGTAGCCGGGCAATCGGCGCGACACCCGTCTCTTCGTGAGTGATCGCGCCACCGCTCACGAACACGGTGCGGTCTGGAAGCAGGACGGCGTTGAGGTGAATCCGCGGCAGGCTCAGCGGCATCGCCCGCTGGTAGGCGGGGTTGGGTTTTGTGAGATCCACGACCTCGGCAGTCCCTGTCGCGCTGGTGCGGTCGTCGGGGGGTCCGCCACCGACGATCATGACGCGCTGGTCCTGCGCCGGAGGCAGTAGCACGCTGGACGATTGGTTGCGCAGAAATCCGTCGACGATGGCAGGTACGACCTGGAAGTCAATGCGGTTGGGCGCAAACGCCATGATGCCAGCCCGTTGGAAACGACCGTCATCCATTCTCCCGCCGCTGAAGAAAACACGCCCGTCCTCCATCAGGAAGAGATGGGCATAGAACGGCAGACCGTTGAAGTCCGGGCTCTGCGGCGGGTTGTGCTTGAGCCACTGCCCCGCCACGGGATCATAAATTTCGAAAAGCGGATTGAGGTCACCATTGAACTCGTTCTTGCCACTGACGGTCAGCACGTGTCCGTCCGGGAAGAGCAACAGCTGCGGATACCACCGTCCGTTCGTCATGGGTGCGGTGTTCGCCCACCGCTCGGCGACCGGATCGAAGATCGCGACGTCCCGCTGACCGAGGTCATTGCCGTTGTTGTAGTTCTGAGTCCCTCCTGCGGAGAGGACGCGGCCGTCGGCGAGGAAAGTGTCGCCCCCGCAGAAGAAGTCGAACGGCCGGCCATCCCCACGAAAAATGGTTGGTGGGTGCGCGAAGTTATGTCCGGCTGGGGCCTCCGGATCCCACACGACGCTGGTGTACAGACCTGCGGCGACGCTGCCGAAGTTGGGGTCGGCAACCCGCACGGTGTTGTTCCCTGAGCCTGAGAAGAACAGCACTCGCCCCGTATGCAGCATCGCCGCGTGGATGGCGAGCACTTCTGAGTTGAAGGGGAGAACCTGCCATTGCCCATGGACCGATGGGGACTCGCTGAGCCGGACGGTCGTGTAGAAGCCGACGCTCCCAGCCGGTGGGTGGTCGGCTGCAAGGACGACGAGGTGCGGTATTCCCTTAAGAGGGACCACAGCGATCCCACTGCCCTGGTTCTCCCATGAAAACCAGTTATTCGCTCCGAGTAGGCTCGACCACCCGGCCTGTGGGTTGCCGTGCTGAGCGCCCGCTGGTACGCCGTCCCCGTTGACATCGAACGCGATGCGGTAGAAGGCTTGGTTTTGCTGTGGTGGGTTGTCGATTCCGAAGACGATTATGTCGAGGTGCCCGTTGCCCGTCGTGTCGGCGACGGCAACGCCGCCACCCTGGTTATCCCACGAGAACCAACCGGGCATGTCGACCCAATCCGACCATCCGCCGGTAACATTGCCGGCCTGGTCGAGGTCGCGGCCGACGCGATAGATGCCGCGGTTCTGCATGGGCGGGTTGTCGATGGTCATGACGATTAGGTCGGGCTTGCCGTTGCCGTTGAGGTCGGCGACTGCGATGCCTGCCCCTTGGTTCTCCCACGAGAACCAGGGGATGTCGTGCCAGGTGGACCAACCCCCGGTGACCTTCCCGTCGGCGTCCAGGTCGCGGCCGATGCGGTAGGTTGCAGTATTGAGCTGCGCCGCGTTGTCGACCATGATGATGATGACGTCGGGCCTGCCGTTCCCGTCGAGGTCCGTGACCGCGATTCCGGCGCCCTGGGTATCCCTTGAGGTCCAATCGGGGATGTCGTGCCATTGAGTCCAGCCCCCGACGATGTCACCACCGGCGTCAAGGTCGCGTCCAATCCGGTACGCGGCGCGGTTGGGCTGCTGGCCGCTGTCGATAGCGAGAACGACGAGATCTGGTATCCCGTTGCCGGTGATGTCGCTGACGGCGACCGAGGCGCCCTGATTGAGGGGGGACAGCCAGTTCGGAATCTGGTGGAAGCCACGCGGCATCATCGTCGTCTCCTAACCGGGCTGGCTGCTGCCACCGACGTACCGGTACGGCGGGTCGCCTGGGCCGCGCTTGTAAAGGCAGTCAAGATCAAGCCGCGGGATGCGGCCAAGCTACGTGTAGGCAGCGTCAATTTCCTGACGCACTTCCGCTCAGACAAGCCTCGAGGTGGCGAAGGGAAAGATGCCGATGTGGCCGTCATGCTCAGACCTCCTTAAAGCGGGGCTGTTGACGCCGGTCGGTGGGTGCTTTTCGAGGAGGGTGATTAGGCGGGGGATGAAGTCGGCCGCGTTATCCCAGTAGTCGTGGGCTCGGAGGGTTCCTACGCTGTTATCGACATTGTTCACGGCGTAGTCGACGACCGGACAGTCTCTGGCTTCGTAGAGCAGGAGGGTGGGGTCGGCAACCAGGACGAGAGTAGGAGCGTCGGGCGGCGGATCTGGGTCGTCGCCCGCCATCAGGTTCCCCGCCTATGCGAAGACAATCGGTCGCATATTGCACGCACGTCGTCGATCAAGGCCATGAGCGCTCCTTCAGCTTCACATCACTATGACCGTGCCGGACATTCCCACCCCATTCGGTCCGCCGTGGATAACGCAGTGGTAAGGAAAGGTGCCCGGGGTCGTAAATGTTCGGGGGAAGGTGGGGAACGGTGGGCCACCCGACTTGACTCCGGAGTCCCAGATTCCGGTATCAGAAGTGACCGAATGGCCGTCGCCGTCGTCCCATATCCAGGTGACGGTGTCGCCGGCGTTGATCATAATTGACTTGGGTGAGAATTGTGGGTCTGCGGTGTCAGCAGTGAGATGAACCGTGCCACCGGGTACGCTCCCGACCAGACCACTCGGGCAGGGCAGCCCGGATGGTAGCCCGAAGGCGAGCTCGCCACCCTTGATGATGAGCAGCGAGCCCATCATTCCCAGCATCATGTGGTTGAGCACGTGGCAGTGCATGTGCCATTCACCCAGCGCTGCGTCGGGCGGGGGGCCGCCGGCGCGCATGAAGCTGCCTGACTTGCCGTCAATTGTGAAGGCCAAGGAGTTGGCCGGCCCGAAGAATCGCGTGTCTTCGAATTGGGAGACCGGGTGGTTCTGCGGGCTGCTCTGGATAGTCGCAGGGTCGCTGCCGTTCGGGCCCGGCAGGGTCCAGCGATGGCCGTGCAGGTGGAATGTGTGTGCGTCGCTTCCCATTCCGACAACGCCGAATCGCATCTTGGTGTCCCGGCCGGCCACGATTGTCGGAGTGTTGCCCAGATATTTTCGGCCGTTGATGCACATTCCCGCGTTTTTCAGCGTGTGATATAGCTGCAGGATGAGCATCTTGTTCGGCGGAGTCCGGTAAACCGGTAAGCAGAAGCGGCGAATGACGCTCAAGTCATCGCTGAGCTCAAGCACTGTCGGGCCGAGTCGCAGGGACAATGCGGCCGAGGGCTGATCCTCGTCAGACCCGGCATCGTGGTCCTCGGCGGGGCCGTCGTCGTGGCGGGGTGCGTGGTCGGCACCGTGCAAGTGATCGACTGGCAGGCCGAGCTGGCCGAGCAATCCGGGTTGCACCAACGGTGGGTCGGGGATCGGGAAGCAGCGCAGCATGGTCGGCGACCCGTTCGCCGATCCCCCCGGCACCAGGGCCGGATCGGGCAGGCTCGGGTCGATCGGATCGTGTGGATTCAGCCGGATATCGACCTCATTGGCCGAATCCGTGGGGTTGTGGATGACGACGATTCCTATCGCGCCCAGCTCGACGTTCTCCATATCGCAGACAGAATGATCGTGATATAGCCACACGCCCGCCGTCGACGGCCACCCGAATGTCTCCCAGGTGTAGGTGAACGTGCCACCCGGTGGAACCCGGTCGCCTTGCTTGAACTGGCCAGTCACCCCGACGCCTGCCCAGGCCGCCGCTTCGTCGCCTACCACCTGGGTGGGATCGGGCGGCGTCAATGGATACGCGCCGTCCGAAGTCGCCGCGAAGACGAACCCGTGCGGGTGCAGGCTATGTGTCCGAGCCAGCACGTCCTTGCCCGGCCGCCCGTCACCGTTGCGGAAATGCACCCGAACCGAATCACCTACCTGGCATTCGATGACCGGACCGGGAATCGTGCCCATCGTTCCTGACTCCCCAGGGTTGTGCTCGTTGAGATCCCATGGGTTGATCTTGCGGTCGTCCGGAATCGTCCACGCGTCGCTACTGTCGGGCTTTGCCGGAGGCCGGTAGCGGCGCAAGATCAACGCATCGATCACTGCGGCGCCATCACGGAGCGGGTTAGACATCATCACTGACCGCGGCGGCGTGGTCGACACCACGGAGGTCAACATCACCGGGGCCTTGTCGAGACCCGTGATGGCCTTCATCTTCTGACTGGTCATTCGATCCACATCGTGGGGACTGACGTCCCACGGTCGGTTCTCCACCTGGATCCAGTACTCGATGGCCATGGTGATCTCCTCGGTGATCCCGCCATGCAAGCGGGCGCGACTCATGAAGAAGAGCACCCACCGCACCCTGCTGATACATCTTTCTCGGCCACCTCCGGGTCTGGGGCGCAGGAGAGCATCCGGATGTGGGTCGTGCCCGGCCCTGAGGTCGCGCTTCACTCTGTGGTGACCTGATGGCTGCCGGGGCGACCTGTCCAAGCCGACCCCACTCGGTCGGGGCCCGCGATCAGAGGAGAACCCACGACCTTCCAGTCGAGGATCTCCACCACCTGAGACGACGCTGCTGTCGCCGAGTTCGACACTAGAGGTCTCCTCCGCTACCAGAGCAGCTCCCTTGTCGAACTCGATGCACGTTGGGGCTGTCGCGGCGGGGAGGGCGCCTAGCCACGAATCCGCAGTACTAGTTCTCCCGCCGAGTGGGGCTAACACGGCTAGCGTTGCCGTTGAGCTGACACCTGACGGAGGGCGGGCTGGTGACTGATCTCGCTAGAAAGATCTTGGAGGAGTCCGCGACCATCGCGGTCGTGGGGCTGAGCACCAACGACGCAAAGGCAGCTCACGCGGTGCCGGCGTTCCTGCAGGCGATCGGATATCGGGTGATTCCGGTGCATCCCAGTGCCGTCGACATCCTGGGCGAGCGCGCGTACCGCCGCGTGACCGACATCAGCGAACCGGTCGATGTGGTCAACGTGTTCCGCCCGGCACAGGAAGCCCCGGAACTGGCCCGGCAGGCGGTGGCGATCGGCGCCAAGGTGTTGTGGTTGCAGCAGGGCATCCGCTCGGCCCAAGCGCGGCAGATCGCTGAGGAGGGTGGCCTGCAGTACGTGGAGGCACGCTGCATGGGCAAGCTGGCAGCGTTCTACGGGATCACCAAGGCGCGGCAGGTTGCTTCGACATGATCAAGCCGGTGCTGCTCACGGTTGATGACGACCCTGGCGTGTCCCGTGCAGTAGCTCGTGACCTGCGCCGCCGCTACGGGGAGAACTACCGCGTGGTGCGGGCCGACTCGGCGGCCCAGGCGCTGGAGGCGCTGCGGGAGCTGAAGCTGCGTGGCGAACCGGTTGCGGCGATGCTCGCCGACTACCGGATGCCGCAGATGAACGGCATCGAGTTCCTCGAAGAGGCGATGGACATCTTTCCGCTGGCCCGCCGGGCACTGCTCACCGCTTACGCCGACACCGACGCCGCGATACAGGCGATCAACGTGGTGGACGTGGACCACTACCTGCTCAAGCCCTGGGAACCGCCAGAGGAGAAGCTGTACCCCGTCGTCGATGCACTGATCGAGATGTGGCGTGCGCTGGGTGACCGGCCGGTGGAGGAGACCAAGCTGGTCGGGCATCGCTGGTCCAGCGAGTCTTATCGGGCGCGGGATTTCCTGGCCCGCAATTCCGTTCCCTACCGGTGGTACAGCGTCGACGAATCGGAAGGGCGGCGGTTGTTGGATGCCGCCGGCGCGGCTGTGGAGGACGTTCCGGTATTGATCACCGCGGAAGGTGCGGTGCTGCGGAACCCGTCGGACGCCGAAATCGCTGCCGCGGTCGGATTGTCGACCGAACCGGCCGCAGACTTCTACGACCTGATCGTCGTGGGAGCCGGTCCGGCGGGGCTCGGCGCAGCGGTCTACGGCGCTTCGGAGGGACTGCGCACCGTATTGGTGGAACGGGCGGCCACCGGGGGCCAGGCCGGTCAAAGTTCGCGGATCGAGAACTACCTCGGATTTCCCGACGGGGTGTCTGGTGCCCAGCTCACCGACCGCGCCCGCCGGCAAGCGCAGAAGTTCGGTGCGGAGGTGCTGTCGGCCCGTGAGGTCATCGGGCTGCAGGCCCGAGGTTCCGCCCGCATCGTGCGCTTCGGCGACGGCACCGAACTCACGGCTCACGCGATCATCCTCGCGACCGGGGTGTCGTACCGGACACTGGAGGCGCCGGGTATCGCCGAGCTCACCGGGCGCGGTGTGTACTACGGGTCGGCGATGACGCAGGGACCGTCGTGCGAAGGCGAAGACGTCTACATCGTCGGAGGTGCGAACTCCGCGGGGCAGGCCGCGGTGTTCTTCTCGCGCTACGCGCGAACGGTGACGGTTCTGGTGCGCGGTGCGTCACTGCACAGCTCGATGTCGCACTATCTGATCAAGCAGCTGGACGGGATCGACAACATCATCGTGCGTACCAGCACTGTCGTCGGGGCTGCGCACGGGGCCGAGCACCTCGAGAAGCTGACGCTATGCGATCGCAGCAGCGGTGAGGAGAACACGGTGCCCGCCGGATCGC
Source organism: Pseudonocardiaceae bacterium (assembly GCA_025924655.1). Taxonomy (GTDB): domain Bacteria; phylum Actinomycetota; class Actinomycetes; order Mycobacteriales; family Pseudonocardiaceae. The sequence continues at coordinate 14,225 of JAICHZ010000024.1, forward strand.
TGTTTATCTTCATCGGTGCCGCACCTCGCACCGAGTGGCTCGGCGAGGCCGTACGCCGGGATTCCCGGGGCTTCGTGCTGACTGGTCCTGATCTGCTCATCGACGGACGCCGGCCCCCCGGGTGGCCGGTCGAGCGCGACCCCTACTACCTGGAGTCCAGCCTGCCCGGGGTATTGGTGGCAGGAGACGCTCGGGCGGAGTCGGTGAAGCGGGTCGCCTCCGCGGTGGGGGAGGGCGCGATGGCCGTCACCCTGGTACATCGCTACCTGGAGGACCGGTGAGCACACCACAGCAGGTCAGCCCAGCAACGTTGCGCACGCTGTTCCTGTTCGAGGATCTCCAGGACGAGCAGCTGCAGTGGCTCGTCGAGCACGGTCATGTGGAGAATTACCGCGCAGGCACGGAGATCGCCACCGAGGGACAGCCCGCAGAGTGGTTCTACATCCTGCTGTCCGGCGCGATCATGCTCTCCCAGCGGGTCCGCGGCGATGACGTCGAGATCACCCGCGGCGATCAGCCCGGCGTGTATGCCGGAGCCACCCAGTTCTACCTGGGCAATCAGGTCTCACAGGTCTACACGACCTCGGTACGCACCACCGCGGACAGCGCTGTGCTGGCCCTGCCGGCTGCTGACTTCGCCGAGGTATTCCGCCAGTGGTACCCCATGGCGACCCATCTGTTGCAAGGAATGTTCGTCGGCCTCCGCAACGCCGATGAGCTCGTCGGTCAGCGTGAGCGGCTGCTGTCACTTGGCAAACTGACTGCGGGCTTGACGCACGAACTGAACAACCCGGCGGCGGCCGCCGGCCGGGCGACCGTGGCGTTGCGGGAACGGGTTGCCGGGATGCGGCACAAACTCGCGGTGCTCGCCGGGTCCGAGCTGCGAGCCGACGAGCTCAAGCACCTCACGGCCCTCCAGGAAGAGATCGTCGAGCGGATGTCCACCGTGCCGGAATTGTCCCCGCTGCAGACCAGCGACCTGGAGGACAAGCTGACTGACTGGCTCAACGACAACGGTGCCACCTCCGGGTGGGAGATCGCGCCGACCTTCGTCGCCGGCGGTGTCGGCGTCGACGATTTGCAGCGCATTGCGGACGCGCTGGGCGCCCGTTACCTCGATGGTGCCCTCCGGTGGCTGGCTTACACGGTAGAGACCGAGACGCTGCTGGGCGAGATCGAGAACGCCACCGGTCGCATCTCCGCGTTAGTAGCCGCCGCCAAGCAGTACTCCCAGATGGATCGCTCGTCGCACCAATCCGTTGACGTTCATGATGGCCTCAACTCGACTTTGATCATGCTGAGCCGAAAGATCGGTGACCAGGTCAAGGTTGTCAAGGACTATGACTGCAGCCTGCCGAAGGTCCCCGCCCACGCTGCCGAACTGAACCAGGTGTGGACCAACCTCATCGACAACGCCGTCGACGCCATGCACCGCTGCGGAACCCTCACTCTGCGTACGGCGCGCGACGGGGAGCAGTTGCTCGTCGAGATCCGTGATACTGGCCCTGGGGTTCCTGACAACATGCACCAGCAGATCTTCGAACCTTTCTTCACTACCAAACCAGTCGGGGAAGGCACTGGGCTCGGACTGGACGTGTCCTGGCGCATCGTGGTCAACCGGCACGGTGGCAGTATGCGAGTGATCTCCGAACCGGGCGACACCCGGTTCCAGGTACGCCTTCCGCTTACTGAGTCAACACATCGTCGACAGCCAGCCGTCTCGTGATCTCAGCGTTCCGACGCCGGTTCGCTTTGGCCCTATTCGCCGTACTCCTCGGCTTCTCCAGCAGTGTCGGCCTCAGCGCCTGCGGCAACCAGCTGCGACAAGCGGCTTCGAGCCAGAGCCCAGTGCAAGCACCCGTTTTGGACCCGGTCCCGGTGCTCAGCGGCCCGCATCCATGCCCTGCCCGTGATGCCGGCAGTCCAGCCAGGAGCCCTGGCGGGGCAACGTGGCGCTGCGCGATGCTGACCGTGCCGCTGGACCATGCCGGGCTGCATCCCGGTCCGAAACTTGCTGAGCAGGTGTCGCTGCAGGTCGCGATAGCCGACAACGTCGACGCGCCACGCGGCGTGTTGATCTTTCTCACCGGCGGCCCGGGTCAACCGGGGGTGCCGTTCGCGACCTTGGTCGCCAGCCAGCTGCTCGACCCGGCGGTGCTGCGCGACTACCGGTTGGTCCTCATCGACCAGCGCGGCACCGGCGGTGGGGCGCTGCAGTGTCCGCAACTGCAGCAGGCGATGGGCAGCTCGGACCTGACTGTGCCACCGACCGGCGCGGTGCAGGCCTGCGCGCAGGCTATCGGGGAGCGCCGACAGTTCTTCACTACCGCCGACACGGTCGCCGACCTCGACGAGTTACGCCAAGCGCTGGGCGTGGACAAGCTCAGCTTCGACGGCGTCTCCTACGGCACGTTCGTCGCCGAACGGTACGCGATCACCCACCCGGACCGGGTTTCCCGCCTCGTGCTGGACTCGATCGTGCCGCACGACAACCTGGATCCGCTGGAGTTAGCCGGAATCACCCGCACTGCGGACGTGCTGCGGATGGTCTGCAAAGAAATCGGGTGCACGACCGATCCGGCGCAGGACCTCTCCGAGGTGGTTCGGGCCCGTCACGACGGCCCGGAGTTGTACGACACCCTCACCTCACTGAGCGTGGGCCAGCCGCGGCTGACCGACATACCGGCCGCACTGCACGACGCCACGCGAGGTGACTACACCGGGCTCGACGCCATCGTCGCTGCCGAACGGCAGAATCAGGCCGCTGAAGCCGACGAGCTCAGCCAAGGGCTGCACGCGAGCACGATGTGCGAGGACTTGCACGGGCCGTGGGGAGACGCCGCCACACCGGTGGCCGGCCGGGCTGCGGCCACAGGTGCGGCGGTAGCAGGGCTCTCGGACGCGGCGGTCTTCCCCTACGAGCGTCGGCGGCTGCCAACGGGATCGCGGTGACCTGCGAGCAATGGCCCTCCACGCCGGTTGTCCCGTTCCTGGCGGGCCGGGACCTGCCCGCAGTACCAGTGCTGCTGCTGGCTGGCGACCACGACCTTTCCACTCCGTTGTTGTGGGCTCAGCAGGAGGCCGCCCGCGCTCCACGGGGCCACCTCGCCGTCATTCCCGGCTCCGGCCACTCGACCCAGTCAGGCGACAACGGTTCGGTGGGTCGCGCAGCCGTCACGGCTTTCCTGACCGGTCCATGAGCGAGGGTTGCGCACGCTTTCGACAGAGCGCTGCTCAACCCCGTCACGGTGAGTCGTCGAGCGCAACACCGTGACGCGGAGTCCGGGAGTTCGTTAACGGGCCGTGAGCGCTCCGCTGGCCCCGCCCCTGAGGTACCTGCCTCTACCCCGGCGATTACCGCGTCGGCTCCGGGCAGCACTGCTCGTGGTTCACGTCGCTGCGTCTGCGGGATGGCTTGGACTTGACGCGGCGCTGGTCGCGTTGGACGTGATCGGTCTGAACTCCGGCAACCTGGTGGTACGAGCGGGGGTCGGGGCCGCTATGGCCATCATCGCCTGCTGGGTGCTGATCCCCGTGGTCTGCGCCGCGCTGTGCAGCGGGCTGGTGCTGGCGTTGGGAACATCGTGGGGTCTGGCGCGGCATTGGTGGCTGGTCGCAAAGTCAGGGATCGCCGTCGTGCTGACCGGCACGGGAGTGGCGCTGACGGTGCCCCGACTGCCCGAGGTCTTCGCCGGCGAAGGGGAGCCCGTCCAGGCGCTGACCCTGGCCGTGAGGTCAGTTGCGCTGGGGCTGTTGCTCACCGCGACCGGCCTGTCCGTGGTGAAACCGTGGGGGAGGACCCGGCTGGCGGGGTCACGCGGGTCGGTGGCTATCGCCCACAGCACGGCCATTGATCGACCCGCTGCCATCCTGTGGACGGGCAGCTTCAATCCATTCGAGGACATGAATCAAGAGGCTCCCCAGTCGGCTCAGCTCCATGCCCTGCGCGGCCTTCGTGCGCTCTCTAGCGCGCCTGGCGGCCGGGTGCTCGTTCGCGGATCCCGGACCTGGATTGATAGCACCACCATCGCCGACGCGGCCTCGGTTGTTCGACCGCAAGGTCAGCCGGCAGCCAGGAGTCGGCGTCCGCAGCGGCGGAGCCGGTCGGTCACCCGAGCACGGTCTTGATCGTGGCACCACGCGACGGTATCCGGTTCCCATAACCAGTCGTCGCAGAAAGTTGGCCACGGTACACAGCGTGTTGAAGCCTCACCCGTAGATCGGGCCCCTACGGTGTCGTTCCGTGAGCCAGACGCCGATCTACGACGAGCTCCGTCGTGAACGAATCAACGCCGATGTCCCGGCCGCGGAGGCTGACCCGCAATGGGTAGGTCAGGCCGGGCAACACCGTCTTTCGGCTGGGACGCGCCTTCCCGGGCGGACTCAAGCAGCCCGCCTTCCGGAAACCCTGGTGCGACAACCGCTGGCACCCGCAGGCCGGCACAGCCCGACAGTTCGGGACACGTCGCCGTTCTCCTGGTTCGAACTCCCAGGGTGATAATCGATCGATTAGTTGACGCAAATGGGTTGCTGTAGCGGGTAGTGACAGGCGGCTTGATGAGCCTGGTCGCTGAAATGGCGCATGAGCGGTTCCTCTGCGGCGCACTTTTCGGTGGCCAGCGGGCAGCGAGTGCGGAACCGGCAACCGGACGGCGGGTTCATCGCCGAGGGCAGCTCGCCGCGCACTCCGGCGGTGTCCTTGCGCCGTTCACGCTCGGGGTCGGCGAGCGGAATCGTATCGATCAAACCTCGGGTGTATGGGTGCGCCGGGGACGTGTAGACCTGCTCGGCAGGACCGATTTCGACGAGCTTGCCAAGGTACATCACGCCGATGGTGGTGGACAGATATCGCACCACGGACAGGTCGTGGGAGATGAATACATAGGTCAGCTGATGTTCGCGCTGCAGGTCGCGCATCAGGTTCAGGATCTGTGCCTGCACTGAAACATCCAGAGCTGACACCGGCTCGTCGGCCACGACCAGCTTGGGGCGCAGGGCGAGCGCACGCGCCAGGCCGATGCGTTGACGCTGGCCACCAGAGAATTCGTGGGGGTACTTGTCCAGCGCTGCACCGGGCAGTCCGACCTCGTCGAGGAGCTTGGCAATGGCCCTTTCCTGTTCGACGGCGGATCCACGATGTTGGATGGCCAATGGCTCGCGCAGGATCGAACGCACTCGCATGCGCGGATCCAGCGACGCGTAGGGGTCCTGGAACATCAGCTGGAAATCGCGCCGATGCTTGCGGAGCTCGCGGTGGGACTTGCCGCTGATCTCGGTGCCATCGAAGGTGATTGAACCTGATGTCGGCGTGTCCGCGGCCACGAGCAGCCTGCCGATGGTGCTCTTGCCGCAGCCTGATTCGCCGACGAGACCGAAGGTCTCTCCGGCGTGGACGGTGAACGACACATCCGCCACCGCGCTGACCGCACCGATCTTGCGTTGCAGCACACCGTTGGAGGTGACCGGAAACGTGCGTACCAGGTTGCGTACCACCAGCAGTGGTGCAGTCTCCTCGGCGGCAGCGAGCGGGGTGTGTGGGTTCGGCGTGGTCTGTTGCTTCGTGCCGAGGGGATGGAAGCAGGCGAACGGATGCCCATTGCCGGTCAGGGCCGGTTCCTGGACCCGGCATTCTGCAGTGGCATAGGCGCAGCGCGCGGCGAACCGGCAGCCCTGCGGAGGGTTCGACAGGTCAGGTGGCAGGCCGGGAATGGCGTACAGTTTGCGGTCGGCGTCCACATTCTCCGGTAGCGCACGAAACAGTGCCTCAGTGTAAGGATGCCGTGGGTTGGCGAACAGCTCCTGCGTCGAGCTGGTCTCCACGATCTTTCCGGCGTACATCACCGCGACCCGGTCGGTGTATCCGGCGATGACGCCGAGGTCGTGGGTCACCAAGATTACCGCCATACCGAGGCGCGCCCGCAGATCGTCGATGAGTTCGAGGATCTGCTTCTGGATGGTCGCATCGAGCGCAGTTGTCGGTTCGTCGGCGATCAGCAGTTCCGGTTCGCAGGCCAGCGCCATCGCGATCACCACGCGCTGGCGCATCCCGCCGGACAGCAGGTGCGGGTAGGAGTCCAGCCGCTCCTTGGCACGCGGCAGCCCGACCAGGTCAAGCACCTCCGCGGCGCGCTCGCGCGCCTGTGCCCGGGTCACGTCGCGGTGCAGCAGAACGGTTTCCGAGACCTGGTCGCCAATGGTCATGCACGGGTTCAGCGACGTCATCGGATCCTGGAAGATCATGCCGATCCGGTTGCCGCGGATCTTGCGCATACCGGCTTCGTCGAGTGTGGCGAGGTCGGTGTCGCCAAGCGTGATCGAGCCGCTGGTAAGGCGTCCACCAGGGGGCAACAGGCGAATGATCGACAGCGCGGTCATGGTCTTACCGCAGCCGGACTCGCCGACGATGCCGAGACTCTCGCCTTTGCTGACGGTCAGCGAAATGCCACTTACCGGGTGCACTGTGCCGTTGCGCAACGCGATGTCCGTGTGCAGATCGTCAAGAGTGACGACAGAACTCACCGGGATCACCTTTTCTGCAACCGAACGTCGAACGAATCTCGTAATGCATCGCCGATGAGGTTGAACGCGACCACCACGAGTACGATCGCCAGACCTGGCGGGTAGATCAACCACCAGTAGCCGTCGTAGGTGTAGTCGATGCCGTTGGACAGCATATCTCCCCAGTTCGCGGCTGGCGGCGGTATGCCGAGGCCAAGGAAGCTCAGCGTGGCCACGATCAAGATCGCATCGGCCACCTGGAAAGTCGCGTTCACCACCACGGTGCCGATGGCGTTCGGCGCGATGTGCCGGAGGATCGCGCGCAACGGGCCGCCACCCATGAGCCGAACCGATGTCACGTAGTCCCTGGTGCGCAACGTCAATGCCTGACCACGTACCAACCGAGCCGGACCGAGCCACGAGATAAACGCGATCACCAGGATCAGAAGCCCGATGGTGGGCCGCGCGATCGACGCGAGAAACAGCAACAGGAACAACGCGGGAACCGCAAGCAACGCATCGACGATGCGCATCATCGCGGAGTCGATGAAGCCACCTGCGTACCCGGCGATAGCGCCCCACAAGGTGCCGAAGACGGTGGCCAGCAGCGCGGCGGCGACTCCCACCTCGAGCGAGGACTGGCCGCCGGCCATCAACCTGCCCAGCTGGTCGTAGCCAACCTCGTTGGTGCCCAAGGGATGTGCGC
>JAICHZ010000025.1 GCA_025924655.1 Pseudonocardiaceae bacterium
CTCAGCCACCTGCTCGGCCGGCCGCAAGTCCTCGGCGAGCTCGAAGCGGCCCCACCGCTGCAGCGCACGCTGCCAAGTGGCCAGCGTGCCGGGCACGCCGACGGACAGTCCGCTGGTCACCGCCGCTGGCAACGGCAATGGCTGCCTGGTGGCCGGGTCGAGGAACATCGACGGTCCGTCCGCGCCCGGCGCAGTCTCCCGGCCGTCGATGGTGGACACCCGGTGGGTCCGCGCGTCGTAGTAGAGCAGGTAGCTGCCGCCGCCGATACCCGCGACGTAGGGATCGGTCACGCCGAGGGTGGCGGCAACCGCGACCGCGGCGTCGGCGGCTGTTCCGCCGCGACGCAGCACGTCCAGGCCGGCCTGCGTCGACTCGGTGGTGTCTGAGACCACCGCGCCGCCGTAACCCTGCGCCACCGGTGTCTTAGCGTCCTGGTGGATCGGCGCAGCCTGCGCCGGGGTCACCGTTGAGGTGACCAGACCGGAGGCCAGCATCAAGGCCGCGGCAAGTGCGGTGCCGAATCGATGTATTCGCATCCGCAGCCCCAGTGATCGACGGTCGACGTCTCCCTATGGGTTCTAGTCGCGCCGCGGGCATACCGCCATCCGTCGGCGAGTCAGCCGGCGGGTAGCTGGCTGCGGGCGGCGGCGTCCAGCGCGGCGGCTGCGGTTGGTGGGAGTCGCAGGGCGCCGCTGCGGTCCAGCTTTGCCAGTTCGGCGCGGGCCTTGGCGTATGCGGCGGTGCGCTCGGCATCGTGGTCGGAATCTCGGGCCATGGTGAGCAGCTTGATCGCTCGTGCCACGGTGGCCCATTCCTGCGCGGGGATCCCGGCCAGCCGGATGCGTTCGGCCGCGTCGCGGGCGGCGCCCCAAGCCCGCCATGCCTGATCCACTGCGGTGGTGAACCGGACACAGTGCGCGGCTGGCGGTTCGGTGTCGGTGTCCAGTGCCTGGGCCTCGGCGAACGCGTCGACGAACCGGCCGGTGGACGCCACGGTGACGTCGGTCAGCGCGGGTAGTCGCAGCACCGCAAGCGGGTCACATTCGAACTGGGCGTACTCGCTGCGCAGCTGGACGAACCTGGCCCGGGTAGCGCGCCAATCGGGCACCGGCGTCACCGGTGGCACGGCCGCCGGCTGCGCGCGGCCCGTCGCCCGGCGGTGGCGGCGGTGCAGGTGTCGCACCACGACCACCGAACCCGCTCCGACCAGCAAGAGCTGTCCGAGGATCGCCATCAGGGCGAACACGGTCACGGTGACCACGCCAGCGCTGGCCAGCAGCGCTGCGCACATCAGCACCAGCAGCGGACCGACGCGTCGCCGCGCCTGACTCGGGCGGTGATATCGGTGGTATCGCGATCTGCGCATGGCCGCGTCCCTTCATGCCATATCCTTGATACCCCTCCAGCCGCTCGCGTGGGAGAGCCGCGCGCCTCGGATATCACAGAACCCCCCGGCGACAGCTATCACCTGCGATGATGCGGTCGGCAGCGCCGGTAGGAAATTCCGGTCGACCGGCCGACTGGAAGGGAATGGCACATGTTCCGCAAGGTGCTGGTCGCCAACCGCGGGGAGATCGCGATCAGGGCGTTTCGGGCCGCTTTCGAACTGGGTTGCCAGACGGTCGCGGTGTTCCCTTACGAGGACCGCAACTCCGAGCACCGGCTCAAGGCTAACGAGGCCTACCAGATCGGTGAGCGGGGTCATCCGGTCCGCGCATACCTGTCGGTGCCGGAGATCATCCGGGCCGCCCAGCGCACCGGAGCAGACGCGGTATATCCCGGTTACGGCTTCCTGTCGGAGAACCCGAAACTGGCCGTGGCCTGCGAGCAGGCCGGCATCACCTTCGTCGGACCGCCTCCTGCCGTGCTGGCGCTGGCGGGTAACAAGTCGCGGGCGGTGGCCGCGGCACGCGACGCGGGCGTGCCGGTGCTGGCGTCCTGTGCCCCGTCCGCCGACATCGAGCAGTTGATGGCCGACGCCGAAGCGATCGGTTACCCGGTCTTCGTCAAGGCCGTCGCGGGGGGCGGTGGGCGCGGCATGCGCAAGGTCACCGAGCCGTCCGGGCTACACACCGCGCTGGAGGCCGCCAGCCGGGAGGCTGAGTCGGCATTCGGGGACCCGACCGTGTTCCTGGAGCGGGCGGTCGTCGACCCCCGGCATATCGAGGTGCAGATCCTCGCCGATCGGACCGGGGGCGTCGTTCACCTCTACGAGCGGGACTGCTCGGTGCAGCGGCGCCACCAGAAGGTGGTGGAGGTGGCGCCCGCGCCGAACCTCGACCCCGGTCTGCGGCAGCGGATCTGCGCTGACGCGGTGACCTTCGCCCGAAAGATCGGCTACGTCAACGCCGGCACCGTGGAGTTCCTCGTCGACCGCGGCGGTCACCACGTGTTCATCGAGATGAACCCGCGCATCCAGGTCGAGCACACGGTGACCGAGGAGATCACCGACGTCGACCTGGTCGTTGCTCAGCTGCGGATCGCGGCCGGGGAGACGTTGGCCGACCTCGGGCTGCGCCAGGACACCATCGTGCCCCATGGCGCCGCGTTGCAGTGCCGGATCACCACCGAGGATCCGGCCAACGAGTTCCGCCCGGACATCGGGACGGTCACCGCGTACCGCTCGGCCAGTGGCGCCGGGGTCCGGCTCGACGGCGGCACCATGCACGCGGGCGCCCAGATCAGCGCGCACTTCGATTCGCTGCTGGTCAAGGTCACCTGCCGGGGCAGCGACTTCGCCACCGCGGTACGCCGGGCCCGCCGGGCTTTGGCCGAGTTCCGGGTCCGGGGCGTGGCCACCAACATTCCTTTCCTGCTCGCCCTGCTCGACGAGCCGGACTTCGTGGCGGGCAAAGTCACCACCTCCTTCATCGAGGAGCGGCCGCACCTGCTCACCGCCAGGCAGTCCGCGGACCGCGGCACCCGGTTGCTGACCTACCTCGGGGACGTGACGGTGAACCGGCCGCACGGCGATCCGCCGGATCTGGTCGATCCGGTGAGTAAGCTGCCGCCGATCGATCTCGACAGCTTGGCGCCTGCCGGCTCCCGGTTGCAGCTCCTCGCGCTGGGCCCGGAGGGATTCGCGCACTGGTTGCGGGCCGCAACCAGAGTCGGCGTTACCGATACCACCTTCCGAGACGCCCACCAGTCACTGCTGGCGACCCGGGTGCGCACCCGCGACCTGCTCGCCGTGGCCCCCTACGTCGCCCGGATAACCCCGCAACTGCTGTCGCTGGAGTGCTGGGGGGGTGCAACCTACGACGTGGCGTTGCGCTTCCTCGCCGAGGACCCGTGGGAGCGGCTGGCTGCGTTGCGCGAAACGGTGCCCAACCTGTGCCTGCAGATGCTGTTGCGCGGGCGCAACACGGTCGGCTACACGCCCTACCCGACTGAGGTGACCGCCGCGTTCATCGAGCAGGCCGTCCAGACCGGGTTGGACATCTTCCGGATCTTCGACGCGCTCAACGACGTGTCCCAGATGCGCCCAGCGATCGACGCGGTGCGCGAGACCGGCCGGGCTGTCGCCGAGGTGGCGTTGTGCTACACCGCCGACCTGTCGGATCCGGCGGAAACCCTGTACACCCTGGACTATTACCTGCGGCTGGCTGAGCAGATCGTCGCGGCCGGTGCGCACGTGCTGGCCATCAAGGACATGGCCGGCCTGCTGCGCCCCCCAGCGGCCCGGACACTGGTGTCTGCGCTGCGCAGCCGGTTCGATCTCCCGGTGCACCTGCACACCCACGACACCCCCGGAGGGCAGCTCGCCACCCTGCTCGCGGCGATCGACGCGGGGGTGGACGCGGTAGACGCAGCGGCGGCGTCGATGGCTGGTACCACCTCGCAGCCGGCGCTGTCCGCGCTGGTCGCGGCTACTGATTACACCGAGCGCAGCACCGGGTTGGATCTGCAGGCGGTCTGCGATCTGGAGCCATATTGGGAGCTGGTGCGCAAGGTCTACGCGCCCTTCGAGTCCGGTTTGGCCTCGCCCACCGGGCGGGTCTACCACCACGAGATTCCCGGTGGCCAGCTATCCAACCTGCGCCAGCAAGCCGCGGCGCTGGGCCTGGCTGACCGCTTCGAGCAGATCGAGGAAGCCTATGCGGCTGCGGACCGGATGCTCGGGCGGCTGGTGAAGGTCACCCCGTCGTCGAAGGTCGTGGGGGATCTGGCGTTGCACCTGGTCGGCGCCGGTGTCAAGCCGAAGGATTTCGAGGCCGACCCCGCCCGGTTCGACATTCCCGACTCGGTGATCGGCTTTCTGCACGGCGAGCTGGGGGTTCCCCCGGGCGGATGGCCCGAGCCGCTGCGTAGCAAAGCGCTGGTGGGCCGCAGCGGTCCGCGGGGAATGGCGGAGCTGTCCGCCGAGGACCGCAGGGGGCTGAAGGATGACCGGGCACGGACGCTGAACCGGCTGCTGTTCGCCGGTCCGACGGCGGAGTTCGAGGAACATCGGGAGACCTACGGGGACACCTCGGTGCTGCCCAGCAAGGAGTTCTTCTACGGGCTGCGCCCTGGCGAGGAGTACGCCGTGGACCTCGATCCGGGGGTGCGGCTGCTCATCCAGCTACAGGCGATCGGAGACGTCGACGAACGCGGCATGCGCACCGTGATGTGCACCCTTAACGGGCAGCTGCGACCGTTGCAGGTCCGGGATCGCTCCGTCGACTCGAAGGTCCCCGTCGCTGAGAAGGCCGACAGGTCCAACGGAAACCAGGTCGCGGCGCCGTTCGCCGGCGTTGTCACGCTCAAGGTGTCCGAAGGAGACGCGGTGACCGCCGGTCAGCCGGTGGCCACCATCGAGGCGATGAAAATGGAAGCCGGGATCACCGCCCCGAAGAACGGTACGGTGTCCCGCCTCGCAATCAAGGCCTTGCAGCAGGTAGAGGGCGGTGACCTGATCTTAGAGCTGGACGGCACGCAATAATGCTGGCGCAGCCGGGGCCGTTACGCCGCCCGGCGGCGAAACTCGACTGCCAAGTCGTCCGCCTTCGACGCGGCCGCTTTCCTTGCCTCCTGCAGCTCGTGCAACTGCCGGTAGAGGGAGAGCTGAGCTGCTGCTTGGCGCTTAGCTCGCGCTTCGAGCCGCCATTGGCTCAGCCTCCAGCCGATGAGCACACCTGAAACGACCAACGCCGACGCCACCAGGGCGATAAACCCAGAAGTCATATCTATTCCCTTGTCTCGGGCGGCGCCCCGGGGACGCCGGCTCTTGCCGTTGGTAGCGCACAGTTACCCGAGTTCACGCACCGCTAAACACCGTGTCCCCGCATTCAGCGGGCTCAGCGGGGTTATTGGACCCTGTTTCACCCCGCTGAGCCCGCTGAATGCGAGGTGGGTGCACAGATCAGCGCCCACGGGCGGTCGTCGACGCGGGTCATGACGAGGGTGGCCCGTTGGGTGCCGCGGAGTTTGAGTTGGCGGTGCAGGTCCTCGACGTCGCCGGCTAGACCGCGGCGGCGGATGTCCACCGAGCCGATATCGAGGGCTCGCAGCCGGGGTCTCAACGCCTTCTGGTCCCAGGGGCCGGAGTCGAGCACCTGCAGGGTGCGTGCGAACGGTGTGCACAGCGGTTGGTCGCTGGACAGGAACGCGATCTGGGCATCGATCTTCCACGCCCCGAGGCTGCGCGCCAGGTCCTCGACGAGGCCGGCGCGGGTGACAGCAGGATTCGGGTCGAGCAGGAACTCGCCTGGATCCCGGTGCTCCACCCCGTCACCGGGTAGCGGTAGTAGCACGTGGCCTTGCGGCAGGATCGTGGCGCGGCTGGTGCCAGCCGCCAACGCCGGTGACCACAACGCGGCCTCCTTCAGGTCGCGCCGGTCGGCGATGAACTCCACTTCCCAGCCGCCCGGAACGGCATCCCGGGCGATCCCTGGGGCCGCCTTGATCCCGACAGCTTCGACCCGGTTCACCAGGCTGGTCGACCACGACAGCGGCGGCTCGCTGTCTCCGGCGCGCATCCGGTGGCCGCGGGCACGTCGGGCCGGGTCGACGAACACGGCGTCGACGCTGTTCAGCTCCACCTCGCGGACATCGGCGTGCACGGCTGTCACCGCGGCACCCACCCCGTAGGCGTCGGCGTTCAGTTCAGCCATCCGCAGGTGCAGCGGGTCGCGATCGACAGCGACGACCTCCCGGCCCGGTGCCAGCGCGACGAGATCCCCGCCGATGCCACAACACAGATCCGCTACCCGCAAGGCCCCGGCGAAGCGCATCGCCCGGTGCCGCGCGATGACCTCGGCGGTGGCTTGCTCCAGGCCAGCCCGGGTGAAGTACATCTGCTGAGCCCGGGTGAACTTCTGTTGGGCACGGCGGCGTAACTCGTGCTGACCCAGGGCTGCGGTGACCAGCTCGGTCGGGTACTCGCGGCGCAGCAAGGCACCGACGTGCAGCTCTGTCTCCGGCGTGACGTCCAGCCGCGCCAGCCGATCCAGCAGCTCCCGGCCGATCGGTGAGACCAGCGCCGCCAACTGGGAAAAGGCCTGGTCAGTGCCGCTCATCGAGGGAGTCTGGGGTTAGCCGGGCCGGGTGAGCTTTCCTGCGTGGGCGTCGGAGAGTAGGGCTGCCAGGTCGGGCGCCAGGAGTCTGTCTGTGCAGCCGGCGAGGTCGGTTTCACCTACCAATGGTGGCCGACCCACCGAGGTGATCAGCGTTTGTGTGCCGTAGGCGACATCAGATGTCGCCTACGGCACACAAACCGCGATCATGGTGGACCGATCGTGAGATCGCGCAGCTCACGCCCGACGGCAGCGGAAGCGGGGCTCGCGGTCCCAGACGTGGGCTCCGAGGTGATCGGCGGCATCATGGACACTGTGGTGCGGATCGTGGCGGGAGTGGCGGGCGGGCGGCGGCTGGCCGTGCCGCCACACGGCACCAGGCCAACCTCAGACCGGGTGCGGGAAGCGGTGTTCAGCTCGCTTGCGGCGCGTCGGGTCCTCGAAGGGACCCGGGTGCTCGACCTCTACGCCGGATCCGGAGCGATGGGGTTGGAGGCGCTGTCCCGCGGCGCGGCCCACGTCCGCTTCGTGGAATCCGATCAGCGAGCCGCCGCGGTGCTGCGCCGCAACGTCGAGGCACTCGGGCTGGGCGGGCGGGATGGCCGCGCAGCGCAGGTGACGACCGCTGATGTGCCCGCGGTCTTGCGGAGTGACCCGGACCAGCCCTATGACCTGGTACTCGCCGATCCGCCTTACGCACTGGACGGCTGCGCGGTGGACGAGGTGTTGAACGCCCTGGCCGGCGGAGCGTGGTTGGCGCCGGCCGCGCTGCTCGTGGTGGAACGCCCAACCAAGGCGCACCCGCCTACCTGGCCGGATCATGTGTTTGCGCTCACTCATCGGCGGTATGGAGACACCACGGTGTACTACGGTTGCGCGCCATGAGGCGCGCCGTGTGTCCTGGCTCTTATGATCCCGCGACCAATGGGCACCTCGACATCATTGAGCGGGCCGCGAGCCAATTCGACGAGGTCGTCGTCGCGGTCTTGATCAACAAAACCAAGAACAGCCTTTTCGAGGTCTCCGACCGCATGGCGATGCTCAAGGAGATCACCGAGCACCTGCCCAACATCCGTATTGATTCCTGGCACGGGCTGCTCGTGGACTATTGCACGGTCAACGGGATCGCCACGATCGTCAAGGGGCTGCGGGCGGTCAGTGATTTCGACTACGAGTTGCAGATGGCCCAATTGAACTATCAGCTGTCCGGCGTGGACACGATGTTGTTGCCGAGCAAACCGCACTACAGCTACCTGTCCAGCTCCGTGGTCAAAGAGGTTGCTACCTATGGCGGTGACGTCGGCCACCTGTTGCCGGCCACGGTGCACCAGCGCCTGATCAACCGGCTCGCTGAACGGCGCTGAATGCGGGACACGCCGACCAGCCGCGCGCTCCCGTATCTGAGCTGCCCGAGCGTTCACACTGTCAGCTGTGGATGGTGACCGCGAGGAGGGGCTGGTGTACCGGGTTTTCGAAGCACTCGACGAGCTGGTGACCACTGTCGAAGAAGCCCGTGGGGTGCCGATGACCTCCAGCTGCGTGGTACCCCGCGGGGACGTACTGGAATTACTCGACGACTTACGCGATGCGATTCCCGCAGAGCTGGATGACGCTCAGGACGTGCTGGATCATCGCGACGAGCTGGTGGAGACCGCGCGGCAGGAGTCGCAGTGCCAACGCGATGACGCTCGCACCGAGGCGGACAAGGTGGTCACCGAGGCCCGGGACGAGGCTGCGCGCCTGGTCGCCGAGGCCCGCACCAGCGCCGAGTCGCTGGTCGCCGACGCGCAAGCCGAAGCCGATCGCATGGCTACCACCGGACGGCGGGAATACCAGGAGCTCACCGGGCGCGCCGAAGCCGAGGCGGAACGGATGACCGCGGCCGGGCGGGCAGCCTACGAGAGGGCTATCGCCGACGGCCGAGCCGAGCAGGCCCGGCTGGTCGAGCAAGCCCAGGTGGTGCAAGCGGCCCGGGCTGAGGCCAAGCGGATTCACGACGAGGTGAGCGCCGAAGTGCACCGGCTGCGCTCGGAATGCGACGCCTACGTCGAAGGCACCATCGCGGAGTTTGAGGAGCTCCTCAACCGCACCCTGCGCGCCATCGGGCGCGGCCGGGCCCATCACAGTGGACCGGTGGCCGCAGGGGTGGGCGAGTACCCCAGATGAGCGCGCCGGCTCGGTGTCGCGCATCACGGATTCGGGTCAGGGCCTACCCTGAGAACCCTGATGCCTCGCAACACCGCTGCCGTCAAACCCGACCCGACCGCTGCCTGGGTGATCGATACCCGTGCTCTGGGCAGGCGGCCCGGGTCGATGCGTTCCTACCACCGCGACGTCCCGCTATCGGCCGGGATCGGGCTGGACGTGATCGGGGTCCCCGCGGGCGAACAAGTGTCCCTGGACGTGCGGCTGGAGTCGGTCATGGAGGGAGTACTGGTATCGGGCACGGCAGCGGCGCCGGTCACCGGTCAATGCGCCCGGTGTCTGGATCCGCTGGTTGCTCGGCTTGAGGTGGAGCTGGTCGAGCTGTTCGCCTACCCCGACACGGCGACCGATGAGACCACGGATCCTGACGAGGTCAGCCGGGTCGTCGACGGCCTCGTAGACCTCGAGCCGGTCGTTCGTGACGCGGTGCTGCTGGCTTTGCCGCAAGCGCCGTTGTGCAGCGAAAACTGCCTCGGCCTGTGCCCGGAATGTGGCGGTAAGCGGGCGGAACTCGGTACGGATCACCGGCATGAGAGAATGGATCCGCGCTGGACCGCCCAGAAGACAGAACTGAAGCAGCGGTTGCGCGGAAGCGAACAGGAGAACGAGTAACGTGGCTGTCCCCAAGCGCAGGATGTCGCGGTCCAACACCCACTCGAGGCGGTCCCAGTGGAAGGCCACCGCTCCGACTCTGGCGGCGTGTTCGAACCGGGCCTGCCGGCAGCCTAAACCGCCGCACACGCTCTGCCCGCACTGCGGGAAATACGACGGTCGCCAGATCGTCCGGCCTGCCTGACGCCGGACGCGACGAACCCTTGGGAAACCGGTCTCCGCGGGATCACCCGGCGGATCTGACCCCGCTACTCACCGCGCTCGGCGTTGATCTCGACCCCGAGCTGCTGACTCTCGCGCTCACCCACCGCTCGTATGCCTACGAAAGCGGTGGGTTGGAACCCAATGAGCGGCTGGAGTTCCTCGGCGACGCGGTGCTCGGTGTGGTTGTCACCGACCACTTGTTTCGCACCCACCCCGAGCTGCCCGAAGGGCAGCTCGCCAAGCTGCGGGCCAGCGTGGTGAACATGCATGCGCTGGCCGGCGTCGCTCGCGGGCTGGCTACCAACGGCCTGGGTGAATACGTCTTGCTGGGTCGGGGCGAGGAGCTCACCGGTGGTCGCAACAAGTCCAGCATTCTGGCCGATACCACCGAGGCGCTGATCGGTGCGGTGTACTTACAGCACGGCATGGACGTCGCCCGCACAGTGGTGCACCGGCTGTTCGACCAGCTGATGGTGATGGCTCCGCTGCTGGGCGCCGGGCTGGACTGGAAGACCAGCTTGCAGGAGCTCACTGCCAGCCGGGAGTTGGGCGTGCCCGAGTACCGGATCACCGAGGACGGGCCCGACCATCTCAAGGAGTTCACCGCGACCGCCGTGATCGCCGGCGTGGACCGGGGGACCGGGCAGGGTCGGACGAAGAAAGAAGCCGAGCAGCGGGCCGCCGAGACCGCCTGGCGCTCGCTGTCCGAGCTGGCCAGCGGGAATGCTCCGCCAGCGGGGTAGCGCAGCATGCCGGAGCTGCCCGAGGTCGAGGTCGTCCGGCTGGGCCTCGCCGAACACGTCACCGGGCGCACAATGGCCGCTGTCGAGGTGCGTCACCCCCGCTCAGTGCGTCGCCACCTCGCCGGAGAGCTGGACTTCGCCGCCCGGCTGGCTGGTCGGCAGATCCGGGCAGCCCGACGCCGCGGCAAGTACCTCTGGCTGGATCTGGATGGTGAGCAGGCATTGCTGGCTCATCTCGGGATGAGCGGTCAGATGCGCATCCAGGAGCCTGGGTCCACTGATGAGACCCACTTGCGGGTACGACTACGGTTCGCCGACGGGGGCGCTGAGCTGCGGTTTATCGACCAGCGTACGTTCGGTGGCCTGTCCGTGGAGGACGTGGTCGATGGCCTGCCCATCCCGGTCGCGCACATCGCGCGGGACCCGATGGATCCCTGTTTCGATCCCGATGCGGTCATCGCCGGGATCCGGCAACGGCGCACCGCGCTGAAACGCGCGCTGCTGGACCAGACGTTGGTGTCCGGAATAGGCAACATCTACGCCGACGAAGCGCTGTGGCGGGCTCGGCTGCACGGGGCGCGGCCCACCGCGACGCTGACCCGAGCACAAGGGCGCGCCGTGCTGACCGCCGTCACGGAGGTGATGACGGAGGCGCTCGCCGCCGGTGGCACGTCTTTCGACGCGCTGTACGTCAACATCAACGGCGCGTCAGGCTATTTCGACCGTTCGCTGGCCGTCTACGGGCAGGACGGCCGGCCGTGCCCACGCTGCGGCACCGCGATCCGGCGCGAGTCCTTCATGAACCGCTCCTCGCACACCTGCCCCCGCTGCCAGCCTCGTCCCCGCCACCCGCACCGGTGAAGAATAGTCGCCGAGCGCCAGGATGGGAGGCCATGAGACAGGTGCGGATGACGGCCTGGGTGCATGGTCGTGTTCAGGGCGTCGGGTTTCGCTGGTGGACCCGGTGCCGGGCGTTGGAGCTGGGCCTGGTCGGTCACGCGGCCAACCTGTCCGACGGCAGGGTCGAGGTAGTGGCCGAGGGGCCGCGGGACACCTGTGTGAAGCTGCTCGCCGTACTACGCTCCGGGTCCACGCCCGGGCAGGTCAAGCAGGTCAACGAGCGGTTCGAGGACGCTCGGGGCGGCTTGACTGGTTTCGTCGAGCGCTGAGCACTCATGCGGACGCTGATCATCGACAACTACGACTCGTTCACCTACAACCTGTTCCAGTACCTGGCTGAGATCAACGGCATTGAGCCGATCGTGGTCCGCAATGATGCCCCCGGTTGGCGGGTGACGGATCTTGACGAGTTCGACAACGTCGTCATCTCTCCAGGACCCGGGCGCCCTAGCCGGGCATCGGACTTCGGTTTCAGCCGCGACGTCGTGCTCGGCGCACCGATCCCGTTGCTCGGTGTGTGCCTGGGGCATCAAGGGCTATGCGAACTCAGCGGCGGGTCCGTCGGCACCGCGCCGGAGCTGTTCCACGGCCGCGAGTCGGACGTCGCGCACAATGGCATGGACCTGTTCGCGGGGCTGCCCTCACCATTGCGCGTGGTGCGCTACCACTCGCTGACCGTCACCAGAGTCTCCGACGATCTGGAGATCACCGCCTGGACCAGTGACGGTGTGATCATGGGGGTCCGGCACCGGCACCGGCCAGCCTGGGGCGTGCAGTTCCATCCGGAGTCGATCCGCACTGAGCATGGTATGGACCTGCTGGGTAACTTCGCTCGGCTTTCCCGCGAGTGGCGCGAACACAATCCGGCCCGCCCGAGGAGCCCACGCAGACGCGCTCAAGAGCCGGTAACCTCGGGCAGCGACGAAAAGATGCTGCGGGTACTGGTCGCGCAGCAACCGACGTCGGCACCCACCGAGTTGGTCTTTCAGAGTCTGCTCGGTTCCTCGCGACATTCCTTCTGGCTCGACAGCAGCCGGCGGGACAATGAACTCTGCAGGTTTTCGTTCCTCGGTGATTCCACCGGTCCGCTCGCCAGGGTGGCTTACGGAGACGTCTGGCGAGGCACAGTGACCGTGCACTCGCAACGGCATTCCGAAGTGCATCACATCGGGTTCTTCGACTGGTTGGACAACGATTTGCGCTGCCTCCGCGTCGAGGTCCCCGAACTGCCTTTCGACTTCGGTCTCGGCTGGGTCGGCTACGCCGGCTACGAGCTCAAGACCGAGTGCGGTGGCAGGCTCGCACACCGTTCGGAGAACCCGGACGCGGCGATGATCTTCGTCGACAGGGCATTAGCCGTCGACCACCTGACCGGTATGACTTACTTGCTTGTGTTGGCTGATCCCGGCAATGAGACCAGCGCCCGGGAATGGCTTCGGACTACTCAGGCCCGCCTGGACGCGCTCGCCGGCGCCGCGCGCTCGCCGGCCCGCGGCCCCGTCGACTTTGGCCAGCTCGAGCTGCGGCACGACCGGGCTCGATACCTGGAACTGATCGCTTCCTGCCAAGAGGCGATCGAGGCCGGTGAGAGCTATGAGGTCTGTTTGACGAACATGGTGACCGGCAATGGGACGATCGATCCGTGGCATGCCTACCAGTTCCTGCGTGCGGAAAGCCCCGCGCCGTTCGGAGCGTGGTTACGTTTCGCCGACTTGATCGTGCTGAGCACATCGCCTGAGCGCTTCATCCGGGTGTTCGCCGACCGGGTTGTCGAGTCCAGGCCCATCAAGGGGACGAGACCGCGGGGGCTGTCGCCGGAACAGGACCGGGTGCTGGCGGCGGACCTGGCCGTCAGCGAGAAGGATCGCGCGGAGAACCTGATGATCGTCGATCTGGTCCGCAATGACCTGGGGACGTGTGCGCTGCCCGGTTCGGTTCATGTGCCGAAGATTTTCGACGTGGAGAGCTACGCCCACGTGCACCAACTGGTGAGCACAGTGCGGGCGCGGCTGCGCGACGACGTCTCAGCGGTCGATTGCGTGCGGGCGGCGTTTCCCGGGGGCTCGATGACGGGGGCGCCCAAGATTCGCACCATGGGGATCATCGACGATCTGGAAGGGGGCGCGCGCGGGATCTACTCCGGGGCGCTGGGCTATTTCTCGCTGACCGGAGCCGCCGATCTCAGCATCGTCATCCGGACGCTGGTGATCACGCCAGGCAAGGTGAGCTTCGGCGTCGGCGGGGCCATCATCGCGATGTCCGACTCCGCCGCCGAGTTCGACGAGACCATGATCAAAGCAAGTGCGATCACCAGCCTGCTCGGCACGGCATTTCGGCGAAATTCCGCACTCCGGTAGGCACCGGTACCCTGCTCGGGCATGTGACGGCAGTAGGGGAGCAGCGAGGAGGGTCCGGCGCACCGTGCATTTGAAGAGCCTGACGTTGAAGGGCTTCAAGTCCTTCGCCTCGGCCACGACGCTGCGCTTCGAGCCCGGCATCACCTGTGTGGTGGGTCCCAATGGCTCCGGTAAGTCCAACGTGGTGGATGCACTGTCGTGGGTGATGGGGGAGCAGGGCGCCAAGGTACTGCGCGGCGGCAAGATGGAGGACGTCATCTTCGCCGGCACCGCCGGCCGCCCCCCGCTGGGTCGCGCCGAAGTCACGCTGACCATCGACAACACCGATGGAGCACTGCCCATCGACTACACCGAGGTGTCGATCACTCGGCGGATGTTCCGGGACGGCGCCAGCGAATACGAGATCAACGGCAGCGCGTGCCGGCTGCTGGATGTCCAGGAGCTGCTGAGCGACTCCGGGATCGGCCGCGAGATGCACGTCATCGTGGGGCAGGGCAAGCTTGACTCGATCTTGCAGTCCAAGCCCGAGGAGCGCCGGGCATTCATCGAGGAAGCTGCGGGCGTCCTGAAGCACCGCAAGCGCAAGGAAAAGGCGCTGCGCAAGCTGGAGGCGATGCAGGCCAACCTGACCCGGCTGTCAGATCTCACCGCTGAGTTGCGCCGCCAGCTCAAGCCGTTGGGCAAGCAGGCGGAGATCGCTCGGCGGGCCCAGGCCGTGCAGGCCGATCTGCGGGACGCCCGGCTGCGGCTGCACGCCGACGACCTGGTCACACTGCGTGCGGCATTCGCTCGGGACGAGGCTGACGAGGTCGCTGCCAGGACCCGGCGGGTGGAGGTGGACAACGCCCTGACTGCGGCTCGCGCACAACAGTCCCGCCTGGAGGAACAGCTCGACGCCACGACGCCGCGGCTGTCGGTAGCGCAGGACACCTGGTACCGGCTCTCGGCGCTGGCCGAGCGGTTGCGCGGCACGGTGCAACTGGCCGAGCAGCGCGTCCGGCACCTGTCCGCACCCGTCGAGGCGCACCGGCCCGGTCGGGATCCCGACGAGCTGGAGCGCGAGGCCGCGGCCGTCGAGGCTTCGGAGGCGCAGCTGCACGCGGTGGTGGAGGAGGCCAGGGCAGCGCTGTCTGACGCCGTGGACCGGCGCGTCGAGCTGGAGCAAGCCGTCGGCGACGCGGAGCGGGCGCACCTGGCCGCGGTCCGCGCCGTTGCCGATCGGCGCGAGGGGCTGGCTCGGCTCGCCGGTCAGGTCGAGGCGTTGCGGTCCACGTCAGGCGCCACCGCGGAGGAGATCGAGCGGCTGTCGGGCGGGCTGGCCGACGCCAGGGAGCGGGCGCACAGCGCGCAGCGGGAATTCGAGGAGCTGCAGCATCAGCTCGGCGCCCTGCATGGCGGCGAGGTTGGGCTCAACGAGCGCCATGAGGCAGCGTCGGCCGCGCATGGCACCGCTGCGGCGCGCAGCGCCGAGCTGGCCGCGGCGCACCGGGAGGCTGAGCAGCAGCGGGCGTCCTGGCGGGCCCGGGTGGAGGCGCTGTCGATCGGCCTGGCCCGCAAGGACGGCTCGCAGCCATTGCTGGCCGCCGGGCTACCGGGCCTGGCCGGCACCGTTGCCGCGCTGCTCACCGTGCATCCCGGAGCCGAGGCCGCCGTGGCTGCCGCCTTGGGTACTGCTGCGGACGCCCTGGTGGTGTCAGATGTGGGTGTCGCGGCCAGTGCGCTGTCCCTGTTGCGGGCGCAGGATGCCGGCCGCGCCGGCCTGCTCGTCGGCGGTGCGCCGGCTTCAGTAGACCGCGTCACCTGGCCGGACCTGCCGCCTGGTGCGAGGTGGGCGGTGGACCTGGTAGTAGCCCCGCAAACGCTGAGTTCCGCGCTACATCGGCTACTGGAACGCACCGCGGTAGTCGATGACCTCGACGCCGCGCGCATGTTGGTCACCGCACAGCCGAACGTGCGCGCTGTGACCGTCGACGGCGACCTGCTCGGCGGCGATTGGGCGCACGGTGGATCGGGCCGCAGCCTCAGCGTCATCGAGGTGCAGGCCGCCGTCGACGACGGACGAATCCGGTTAGCTGAATCCGAAACGCGCGTGCAACGGCTGGCCGCTGAGCTCCAGGAGGCCAATGCCGAGGAAGTCGCTCGCGCCGAGGATGTCGACAACACCCTGGCCGCTTTGCATGAGTCGGATGCGCAACTGGCAGCGGTTGCTGAGCAGCTCGCCCGGCTGGGCCAGGCGGCCCGTTCCGCGTCCGGCGAGGCTGACCGGCTGCACCGCCAGCGCGACGAGATGCAGGCGCGCCGAGCTACTGCGCTGTCCAGCCTGGCTGAGCTCGAGGAGCGGTTGCGGCTGGCCGCCGACGACTCGGTGGATGCCGAACCCGACACCTCGTACCGCGACGAAGCCGTGGCGGCGCTGGGTACCGCGCGCAGCGAGGAGGTCGAGGCGCGGCTGGCGCTGCGCACCGCTGAGGAGCGCGCCCGGGCGCTGGCCGGTCGGGCCGACGTGCTGCGTCGCAACGCTCAGGTGGAGCGAGTGGCCCGGCAGCGCGCTGCCGATGCGGCGGTGGCCCGCCAGCGCGGCGCCACGGTGGCCGCGGAAGTCGTGCGGGCCGGGGAGCTTGCGTTGGGCCGTATTGAGGTATCGGTGCAGCGGGCCGCGGCGGAGCGCGACGCGGTGGTCGTCGAGCGGGCGCGCGACGAGCACGGCCTGGTGGAGGCTCGGGCCCGGGTTCGGGAGCTCGTCGAGGAGCTGGACAAGCTCACCGACACCGTGCATCGCGACGAGCTGTTGCGGGCGGAACAGCGGTTGCGCATCGAGCAGCTCGAGACCAAGATCTCGGAGGACTTCGGCATCGGCCTGGATGACCTCATCGCGGAGTACGGACCCGCGGTGCCGGTGCCGCCGCCCCCGGCTGAGGTAGCCGAATACGAGCTGATGACCCAGCGTGGCGAGCAGGTCAGCGCCCCGAAGCCGGCTCCCTACGACCGGGCCGTGCAGACCCGCCGCGCGCAGAGCGCCGAGCGCGACCTGGCGCTGCTCGGCAAGGTCAACCCGTTGGCGCTGGAGGAGTTCGCCGCGCTTGAGGAGCGCTACAAGTTCTTGTCGACGCAGTTGGAAGACCTCAAGGCCAGTCGGCGTGACCTGCTCACCGTCGTCACTGAGGTCGACGAGAAGATTCTTGAGGTCTTCACGGTGGCCTTCCACGACGTGGCGCGGGAGTTCGAGATCGTCTTTGCCACCCTGTTCCCCGGCGGCGAGGGCAGGTTGCTGCTCACCGAACCCGACGACATGCTCGCTACCGGCATCGAGGTCGAGGCCCGCCCGCCCGGCAAGAAAGTCAAACGGCTGTCACTGCTGTCCGGCGGGGAGAAGTCGCTCACCGCGGTGGCGATGCTCGTCGCGATTTTCCGGGCCCGACCGTCGCCGTTCTACGTGCTCGACGAGGTGGAGGCGGCGCTGGACGACACCAACCTCAACCGCCTCATCGCGCTGTTCGAGCTGCTGCGGGACCGCTCGCAACTGATCGTGATCACCCATCAGAAGGCGACGATGGAGGTTGCTGACGCGTTGTACGGGGTAAGCATGCGCGGTGATGGCATCACCACCGTGATCTCGCAACGGCTGCGCGGCGCCTCCGACTCCGCCGGTGCTGCGTAACGCCTCAGGAGGGGATTTGCGCTGTGTCTGACCCGGCGTCGCTGCCGTCCACCATGCTGGACGAAGCGCTGCTTGTCCTGCAGGAGACCCGCGCAACGTGGAACGTTCAGCTCGAGCTTGGCGCCGACCATCGCCTGGATGCGGCCAAGCTGCACCAAACGGTGCTGACCTGCTGCCGACGGCACCCGATGGCCCGCGCTCGCTTAGCCCCCACACCGCACGGTGAGACCTCCTACCGGTGGGATTTCGCCGAGGAGACCGATCTTGATCCGTTTCGGGTGGTGGAGTGCCCTGACGGTGCTGCGCTGGACCAGCTGCGGACCGAGTTGTACACCCCACTCATCCCGCTGGACACCTCCCCGGGGTTTCGGATCGCCTTGGCCCGGCGACCCGGCGAAGATCTTTTGCTGCTGTCCGCGAGCCACATCGTCGCCGACGGCGTCGGTGCCCTGCGCCTGCTGCAGACCATTGTCCGGGCCTACCGGGGTGAACCTGACCCAGCGGATCCCCTGCCGCTTGCCCAAGCCCGTGACCTGGGCTCGTTCCTGGCGCCCGCAAACCGGAGCGAGAAGTGGGCGCGCCACCTGGAAGGGCTGCGGCGAGTGTGGGAGGCATTTGATGCGCCGAGCCGGATCGCGGTGATCGGTGGCACGGACGGCGATGGTTTCGGATTCGTCTTTCGCGGCCTTGACATCGGCGAGACCACTACGCCGGGGCTCGTGCAGCGGGCCTCCGGCACGACGATCAACGACGTCCTGGTTGCCGCGCTGCACTTCACTGTGCAGTCCTGGAATATCAAGCACGGCGCGCCGGCTGATCGCATCGGAGTCCAGATGCCGATCAATATCCGCCCTGCGGACCGCTTGTGGGATGTCGTCAGCAACCTCACCTCGATGGTTTCCGTGTCGACTGAGCCAGACGATCGGGAAGACTTGGCCACGGCCACTGCCGCGGTGGCCAAGCAGACCGCGGAGATGCGGCGAAACGATCGTGCCTATGGCTTGTACGATCTCCTCCGAGCCACCAAGAAAACCCCGCTGGCGGTCAAGCGAGCCGTACCCAGACTGATACACCTCGCCGGTGATCGGTTCGTCGACACCGCGATGCTGTCGAATCTGGGCCGCATTCCTGAGCCGCCAACGTTTGCTGCCTCGGGATCACCGGAGCTGTGGTTCTCGCCACCGTGCGACCCGTCCTGCAGTGTCTCTGTCGGCGTCGCCACCAGCGGACAGCGACTCGCCCTGGTCACCCGTTACCGTGACGAACAATTCGACGCCGATGCCGCAGAGGAATTCACCGATCTGCTGATAGCGCAATTCGCTCTCCAGTGCAGTAGCTGATCGGGCGGCTTTTGGTCTCGGGACGTGCGTGGTCAGGGGTTGCGGAGAAGCCGCTTGAACCCGGCGCCGAGTGCGGTGTCGCCGTAGGTCATTTGTATCCCGCCCGTGCGCAGGAGCTTCTCCCAACCGACTCGGCCGTACAGGGCCAGAAGCCACGACACCGGATCACCCGAAAAGCGGCAGTCGACGGGCCGTCCTCGGACAGGTCGATACTGACGGTGCCGTCGCAGAATCGGGCTATGACGCTGGGTCCACCATCTACGGCGAGCTCGTAGCTGGCAGCGATTCCCCTTGGACCATCGACGCCAGCTCGTCGTGGCTTCCGGCCGTATCGGCCGGGTTGATCCGATGGCACCGCTGCGCGCCCCTGGCATGCTCGGAGTAGTCCCTCGCTCCGAAGACCAGGTGGGCTACGGCTTCCCCTACAGTCCAGTCCGAGCTTGCGATCGGAACGTCGAGATCCGGTATGGAGGCGATCAATGCGACCGTGCGGGGCGTGAGTGATCGAAGCGCCCGGCGAGCGGCCGCGAGGTCGATGGTGATTTCCTTCATCTCGAAGCTTCCTTTGCTGATGACATCTGGCCCTTGACATCTGGCCCTGTCGAAGGCTGTTGTCGATCGTAGACTGCGCGGACGTCATCGCGCTTATCTCTAGCGTTCGAGGTTGAGGGCGCCTGTGGCAATCGCGGTGCGTGGCCTGGTACGAGCGATCCCGCTTTGTCAGGGTCGTGTTGTAGCGTGATGTTCGTGACCAGTCGGCAGCTGATTCCCGTCGGCTTGGCGGATATTGCGCCGGGTCTGGAATTGGCGGGTGTGCTGGCAGGGATTGAGCTGTCTCGGTTGTCGGGTTATGACTGTGTCGAGGTGCTCAAGGCACGGTACCGGCAGGTAAATCATGAACGAGCCCGGTTGATGGCCACTATGGTCGAAGTCGGATTGTGTGACATTGGCCCCGATGACGAGTTGCCCCGGATGGCCGCACCTGATGAGTTCTCTGCAGATGAGATCCGCGCCGCGCTCGTTTTCACTCGGCGGGCGGCCGATGCGCAGTTCTGGTTGGCGCATGATCTAGTGACGCGGCTGCCTGCCGTTCATGCCGCGATGGATGCGGGAGCGCTGGATGAGCCCCGGGCCCGGGTGCTGTCGGAGTGGACTGTCGAGCTGAGTCCCGAACAGGCCCGCGCATTGTGCGGCGAGCTGCTGCCCCGGGCCCCGGGATTGACTACCGGACAGCTCATCGAGCAGGTCAAGAAATTGGCCATCGCGCTGGATCCGGAGTGGGCTCGGCGCCGCTATGAACAAGCCATCGCCGACCGCAAGGTCGTCGGGTACCGCAACCCCGACGGCTCGGCGAATCTGTCCGGGCTCAACCTGCCCGTCGACCGGGTCGCCGCCGCCAGCGGGCACATCGACGCGCTGGCCAAAGCCGCCAAACACGCCGGGGATTGCCGCCCCATCGACCACATCCGCGCTGATCTGTTTCTCGGCATGACCGACGGCACCTACGCCGGACTTGACGATACGGCCATCCTCAACCACCTCCGCGGCGCTCAGGGCAACGAAGCCGGCCCCGACGACCGAGCTGCCGAGCCTGAGGACCAAACCGGCGGATCTGACGACCACGTCGCCGAGCCTGACGATGAGACCGCCCCGGCTGATGACCTGACGAAGAGCGGCTCGGGAATGGAACTGCGGGTGCGGCTATCCACGCTTCTCGGGTGCGACCAGCACCTCGCTGAGCTGGCCGGCTGGGGACCCGTGCATGCCGAACTGGCCCGGGAGCTGGTCACCGCCCTGGGTGGCGCCCAATGGCGCTTCGCGATCACCGACGAGGACGGGCAACTACAGAACTGCGGAATCACCTCGGCGCGGCCCACCGGAACCTGCGCACGGATAGCGAGCTGTCGAGCGACCGTCGAACTGCAAGTCCCCGCCACCACTCTGGACGCCTTGGGTGAGCACCTCACCGGGCTGGGTGGCTGGGCCGATGTGGTGGCCGACCTTGCTCGCCGGCTTGAACAGGACGCCGCCGGTGCGAACCGCTACGCAGGCGAGGCTCGCCGGCGCGCTCCTGGTGCCGCGCTGAGCCGCTATCTGGAGATCCGCGACCGGTCCTGCATCATGATCGGGTGCCGGGCCCCTGCCCGAACTGCTGACAAGGACCACACCAGCGACCATAGCCACGGCGGAGCCACCACCGACGACAACCTCGGCAACGCCTGTCGACATGACCACCGGCTCAAGCACGAAGGCGGCTGGCGGTTGCACCAGCCCCTACCCGGCCATTTTCGTTGGAC
>JAICHZ010000026.1 GCA_025924655.1 Pseudonocardiaceae bacterium
CCCGGCCCAGCACCGCGCCGAGCCGGTAGCGCCCGGCCACCAAGCGGGGTGCGATATCGGTCACCGGCCCATGATGCCCTGCGTTGTGGTCGCCGCCCGCGTGTGTCATACAGATGTGATGGTGGACAGAACATCGCCGAAGACGGCGGAGTCGGGCTTCGCGATCAAGCCGGTGTATCGCGCGACGGATGTCGCCGACGGGTTGGCGCAGCGGTTGGGTGAGCCTGGGGAGTTCCCGTTCACCCGTGGGGTGTACCCCGCCATGTACACCGAGCGTCGGTGGACGATGCGCCAGTACGCCGGCTACGGCAGCGCCACCGAGTCCAACGCCCGCTACCACCAGCTGCTACGGGCGGGGCAGACCGGCTTGTCGGTGGCCTTCGACCTACCCACCCAGATGGGGTACGACTCCGACGAGGCGATCGCGCACGGCGAGGTGGGCAAGGTCGGGGTCGCCATCGACTCGATCGAGGACATGCGGACGCTGTTCGACGGGATCCCGCTGGATGAGGTGTCCACCTCGATGACGATCAACGCCCCGGCCAGCGTCCTGCTACTGCTGTACCAGTTGGTGGGCGAAGAGCATGCCGTGCCGGGTTCGAAGCTGACCGGGACGATTCAGAACGATGTGCTCAAGGAGTACATCGCGCGCGGCACCTATATCTACCCGCCAGCGCAGTCGCTGCGGCTCACCTCGGACATCTTCGCCTATTGCCAGGCCGAGATCCCGCACTGGAACACCATCTCTATTTCCGGCTATCACATGGCTGAGGCGGGAGCGAACCCGGCGCAGGAGATCGCCTTCACGCTGGCCAACGGGGTGCAGTACGTGCAGGCCGCGCTGGACGCCGGGATGGTGGTCGACGAGTTCGCGCCGCGGTTGTCATTCTTCTTCGTCTCTCGCACCACGCTGCTGGAGGAGGTCGCCAAGTTCCGGGCCGCCCGGCGGATCTGGGCGCGAATGATGCGGGAACGTTTCCATGCGCAGAACCCCAAATCGCTGATGCTGCGGTTTCATGCCCAGACCGCCGGCGTGCAGCTCACCGCACAGCAGCCCGAGGTCAACATGGTGCGGGTGACCGCGCAGGCGATCGCCGCGATCTTCGGGGGCGCCCAGTCGCTGCACACCAATGCCTACGATGAGGCGATCGCGCTGCCCACCGAGAAGGCCGCCCGGCTGGCTCTGCGAACCCAGCAGGTGTTGGCCTACGAGACCGATCTGACGTCCACGGTGGACCCCTTCGCGGGCTCCTACGCGATCGAGGCGATGACCGACGAGGTCGAGGCAGCAGCGCTGGCGTTGATCGAGAAAGTGGACGAACTGGGTGGCGCGGTGCACGCTATCGAGGCTGGTTTTCAGAAATCTGAGATCGAGCGGACCGCATACCAAACCGCTATGGAGATCGACTCCGGTGACCGGGTGGTGGTCGGGCTCAACCGTTACCGGCTCGACGCCGAGGATCCTTACCAGCCGCTGCGGGTGGACCCGGCGATCGAGGACAGTGCCCGCGAGCGGCTTGCCGCGCTGCGCTCGTCGCGATCCTCCACCGAGGTCGATCGGGCGCTGGATGACCTGCGACGCGCCGCCAAGGACGTCACCAGCAACGTGCTGTACCCGATGAAGCGGGCGCTCGCCGCCCACGCCACGGTGGGTGAGGTCTGTCACGCATTGCGCGAGGTATGGGGTACCTACGTGCCGCCGGATGGGTTTTAACCCGACGCGGTGAACCACCCTGCGCGACCAGTAGGCACAATGTCTCGACGCCGCGGGGCGTCGGCGATCGCCGTGGGAGGTGCTGGGTGACACTGCCGGGCTCCGGTCTGCTCCCCGACCTCGAAGCGCCACTGGATATCGCCGCCGGTCGAGGTCCGACCTGGCTGGATGGCTGGTTGTCTAGCCATGGCGCGAACCTGGTCACCTGGCGCAGACAGATCCACGCCAATCCGGAACTCGCCTACCAGGAACACGCCACCACCGCACTGATCGTCGGGTGCCTGCGTCGCGCCGGCCTGGCGCCTACCGTGCTGCCCGGCGGCACCGGTCTGGTCTGTGACGTCGGTACCGGTAGTCGGTGTGTCGCGCTGCGCGCTGACATCGATGCACTGCCCATCTCGGAAGCCACCGGGCTGCCGTTCGCTTCCACTGTGGACGGCAGGATGCACGCGTGCGGGCACGACGCGCACACCGCGATCCTGCTCGGCGCAGCGCTTGCCCTGGCGTCGGCTCCGGCACTGCCCGGCCGGATTCGACTGATCTTTCAGCCGGCTGAGGAAGTGATGCCTGGCGGTGCATTGAGCGTGCTCGCTGTCGACGCTCTGTCCGGTGTGGAGCGGATCTTCGCGCTGCACTGCGATCCCCGGTTGGGAGTCGGCCAGGTGGGTACCCGGATCGGACCGATCACCTCGGCGTCGGATCTGGTGGAGCTGCGGCTGTTGTCGCCGGGTGGGCACACGGCGCGCCCGCATCTCACCGCCGATCTGGTGCATGCTCTCGGAACCGTGATCACCGGGCTGCCTGTGCTGCTGTCCCGGCGGGTCGACCCGCGGTCGGGCACGCTGCTCGTCTGGGGGGCGGTGCAAGCGGGCGACGCCGCGAACATCATCCCGCAGCAGGGCTTGCTTCGTGGCATCCTGCGCACTGCCGACCGCAGGATCTGGGCTGATCTGGAGCCACTGATCCGTGAGCTGGTCACCGCGCTGTTGGCACCCACCGGGGTAGGTTTCGACCTGCGTCATGTCCGCGGCGTTCCGCCCGTGGTCAACGAGGCGGTCAGCACCGAACTGTTGCGTGACGGTATCTGCGCGGCGCTCGGTGGCGATGCGGTGGCGGCGACCGAGCAGTCCTCCGGTGGCGAGGACTTCGCCTGGTACCTCGAACACGTGCCTGGATCGATGGGCCGCCTCGGCGTCTGGGCCGGCGAAGGCGCGCAGGGCGATCTGCACCAGTCGACCTTCGACCTCGATGAACGAGCGCTGCCGCTCGGCGTGCGGGGCATGGTGCACACCGCACTGGCCGCCCTCGTCTGATACCGGGGAGAATCAGGGACCGATGCCCGCGCAGGGCCGGCTGCGTAGTTCGGCGACGTAGTCCTCCGGGGCGCCGGCCGCCTCGGCGGCGTCGGCGATGACGCCGAGGTAGCGCGCCGATGGCAGGCCACCTTCGTAGGCGTCTAAGACATAGAGCCAGGCGAGCACTGAGCCGTCGAGCGTGTGCACCCGGAGTTTCAACTTCTTGTGCAGCCCGAAATCTTCGCCTTCCCAGCGGTCGAGCAGCTTTTCGTCCTCCGGAGTGACGTCGTAGATTACGACGAACACCTGCGACTCGGGGTCTTCGACGACGGTGGCCAGGGCGCCTTCCCAGCTAAGGTCCTCGCCGCCGAAAGTCAGCCGCCACCCGATCAGCCATCCGGTCATCGCCGTCGGCGAATGCGGCGCGCGCTGCATCATCTGGGCGGGATCCATGTTGGACCCATAGGCGGCGTAGAGCGGCACGGGCGATAGCGTAGCCGCCACGCGATGTGTCGCAGTGATCCCGTTACCGCCAAATGGTTACGGCGTGTTCACCGCAGTGCCTACTGAGCGTGCTTAGCATGAGGCAACCGCTCGCGAGCCCACGCGTCTTAGTGGGTACTGAGGCCGGCAGGAGGAGGTTGCGGATGCGGATCGTTGCTTGCGGGCTGATCGCGGGCGCTGCCCTGTTGGGCGGTGCTCCGATGGCCATGGCCGACGTGGCCGGCGGCAGAACCAGCGCGGACAGCCAAGCCGCACCGCGGGCCGAGGTGAGCATGCTGGCGGTGTCACTCACCGTGGGCGGTGCGGTGGCGATGGCAGGGTCCGGCGTGGCGCTGGTGCTGACCCGGCGTCGCATGGTCAGCCATCCACCCAGTCAAGTGTCCGGCTGACCGCCTTGCGCCACTGGCGGTAGAGTTCCTCGCGTCGTTGCCGGTCCATCGTCGGATCCCACCGCCGGTCCGCCGCCCAGTTCGTCCGGATCTCGTTGGTTCCCGACCAGAACCCGACCGCCAGCCCTGCAGCGTAGGCGGCGCCCGACGCGGTGGTCTCGCGGATCACCGGCCGGATCACCGGGACGCCCAGAATGTCCGCCTGGAACTGCATGAGCAGCTCGTTGCCCACCATCCCGCCGTCCACTTTCAGCGACGTCAACTCGGCCCCGCCGCCGGCTGAGCCGGCAATCCAGCCGCCGCCGGCTGAGCCGGCAATCCAGCCGCAGTCGGCGTTCATCGCATCGAGCACCTCGCGGGATTGGAACGCGGTGGCTTCCAGCACCGCCCTGGCCAGATGCCCCCGATTGACATAACGGGTCAGCCCGACGATGGCGCCGCGAGCGTCGGAGCGCCAGTGCGGGGCGAACAACCCGGAAAACGCCGGCACGAAGTACACTCCGCCGTTGTCGGTGACGGTAGCCGCCAGCTGCTCGATCTCCGCCGCCGAGGAGATCATGCCGAGGTTGTCGCGCAGCCACTGCACCAGTGATCCGGTGACGGCGATGGAACCCTCTAACGCATACACCGGGTCCTGCGGCCCGATCTTGTAGCACACCGTGGTGAGCAGCCCGTTGCGGCTGTGCACCTTGTCGGTGCCGGTGTTGAGCAGCATGAAGTTACCGGTGCCGTAGGTGTTCTTGGCCTCCCCGACGGACAGGCACGCTTGGCCGAAGGTGGCCGCCTGCTGGTCACCGAGGATGCCGCCGATGGGAACCCCGGCCAGCACCGCCGGCTCGCGCACCGTTGCATAGATCTCCGACGACGAGCGGATCTGCGGCAGCATCGAGGTCGGGACGCCCATCTCCGCGGCGATGCCCTCGTCCCAGCACAGGGTCTGCAGATCCATCAGCAGGGTCCGGGAGGCGTTGGTGGCGTCGGTGACGTGCAGGCCACCGGTCATGTTCCACAGCAGCCAGGTGTCAATGGTGCCGAAGCACAGTTCGCCGTTGCGCGCCCGCTGCCGGGCGCCCTTGACCTCGTCCAGGATCCAGCGGATCTTCGGCCCGGAGAAGTAGGTCGACAACGGCAGCCCGGTGCGGCGCTGGTACCGGCTGGCGCCGGTGGACCCGCCGAGGTCGGCGCACAACCGAGCGGTGCGGGTGTCCTGCCACACGATCGCGTTGTACACCGGTTCGCCGCTGAGCCGGTCCCACACCACCGCGGTCTCCCGCTGGTTGGCGATCCCCACCGCGGCGATGTCCCCAGCGGTCAGTTCGGCCTTGGCTAGGGCACCGGCCGCGACCTCGCGGGTATTCGCCCATATCTCCAGCGGATCGTGTTCCACCCAACCGGCTCGTGGGTACTGCTGCCGGTGCTCGCGCTGGTCGGCGCTGACCACCCGGCCGTCGTGGTCGAAGACCATGCAGCGGGTGGACGTGGTTCCCTGATCGATCGCCGCGACGTACTGCTGCATCACCTCTGGACGTTAGCGGGTTGCCCACCGCTGCGATCTGGGAAGTCCCTCCCTCATGGGCAACCAACTGCTTCGGCGGCAATCCGGACGTGGCGCGACCGGCTGGCCCGCCGTCACCCTCATCGGGGCGGCTTTCGCGATCACCATGCTGGGCACCACGCTACCGACGCCGCTGTATCCGCTTTACGAGAAGGCCTTCGGCTTCGGTGAGCTGATCACCACGGTGGTATTCGCCGTTTACGCGGTCGGGGTCACGGCCGCCCTGCTGGTGTTCGGGCATTGGTCGGATCAGCTGGGCAGACGACCGATGCTGCAGGGGGGCTGGCCCTGTCCGGCCTTTCCGCCCTCATGTTCCTGGGGGCAGGGGCGCTGGGTTGGCTGTTCGTCGGGCGGGTGCTGTCTGGCCTGTCGGCTGGCATTTTCACCGGAACGGCGACCGCGGCGATCGTGGATCTCGCTCCTGAATGCGGTAAGAAGCGGGCGAGTCTGATCGCGGCCGCGGTGAACATGGGTGGTCTTGGGGCGGGTCCGCTGCTGGCCGGGATCCTCGCCCAGTACGCGCCGCTGCCGTTGACCCTGTGTTTCATCGTGGATCTGGTGCTCGTGGTGGTCGCCGTTGTCGGTGTTCAGGTCGTTTCCGAACCGGTGCGGCGGGCCGGCACACTACGGCTGCGGCCACAGAAGATCGATGTGCCGACTGAGATGCGCGGCGTGTTCACTCGGGCGGCGATCGCCGGATTCGCCGGATTCGCGGTGCTCGGGCTGTTCACCGCGGTATGCCCGGCATTTCTTGCCACTGTGCTGCATGACACCAGTCACGCACTCACCGGCGCGCTGGTGCTCTCCGTGTTCATCGCCTCGACGATCGGGCAGTCGCTTTCGTCGCTCATCGGCGATCAGCGTGCCCTCATAGTGGGATGCGTCGGCCTCATCGCGGGGATGGTCGCGGTGGGGGCAAGTCTTCCTCTCCATTCACTCGCGGTGCTCATCGTGGGAGCGATCATCGCCGGGCTCGGTCAAGGCTTGAGCTTCCGGGCTGGGCTCGCAGCAGTGACCGGCGCCGCCCCGCCGGGCAAGCGCGGTGAGATCACGTCAAGCTACTTCGTGATGCTCTATATCGGCATCTCCATCCCGGTGATCGGGGAGGGCGCCGCGGCGACGGCCTTCGGCCTCATCATCGCCGGCATGGTGTTCGCGGCGCTCGTCGCGATAGTTGCCGCCGTCACGCTGGTACTACTGGTGCGCCGCGCTGATCACCTACGAGACCCGAATGTCGCGGAAGGCTGCCAACGATGATCACGCTCGTCTACTGGCGGGGACCCGACGGCGGTAGCGTGCATCGGCGAGCAGCACAACGGGCGTGGGAGGCACAGAGTGCAGCAGGCCGAGGGCGGGCACCAGCGTCCCGTTGGTGAGCCAGCGCCGGGGCAGCTCGGTCCAGCGCAGCGAGCGGTGGACTGGCAGCGGCTGGCCGGCGAGCAGTTCGACATCGCGGTCATCGGTGGCGGAGTGGTCGGATCCGGCGCGGCGTTGGACGCGGCCACCAGAGGTCTGAAAGTGGCGCTGGTGGAAGCCCGGGACCTGGCATCGGGCACGTCGAGCCGGTCGTCGAAGCTGTTCCACGGCGGCCTTCGTTATCTGGAGCAGCTGGAGTTCGGGCTGGTCCGGGAGGCTCTGCACGAGCGCGAGCTGATGCTCACCCTGCTGGCGCCGCACCTGGTCAAGCCGGTGAACTTCCTGTATCCGCTGGCCCACCGGATCTGGGAACGGCCATATGTCGCCGCTGGGTTGGCGCTCTACCAGACGCTGGGCGGATCACGATCAGTGCCGGGTCAACGCCATCTCACCCGGGCCGGTGCGCTGCGGCTGGCCCCGGCACTGAAGCGCGACGCTCTGGTCGGCGGAGTGCACTACTACGACGCGATCACTGACGATGCCCGGCACACCATGACGGTGGCCCGGACCGCCGCCCAGTATGGCGCTGTGGTGCGCAGCTCCACCCAGGTCATCGGGTTTCTGCGCGAGGCGGATCGGATCTGCGGAGTCCGGGTGCGGGACTGCGAGACCGGCCAGGAAACCGACGTCGAGGCGCACGCGGTGCTCAACTGCACCGGAGTGTGGACCGATGAGATCCAGCGGCTGTCCGGCGGTCGGGGACGGTTTCGGATACGCGCATCCAAGGGGGTGCACATCGTGGTCCCGAGGGACCGCATCGTCTCCGAGAGCGGACTGATCCTACGCACCCCCACGTCGGTGATGTTCGTCATCCCGTGGCGCAGCCACTGGATCCTGGGCACCACCGACACTGGCTGGAACCTCGACCTCGCACATCCCGCGGCCACTCGCGCGGACATCGAGTACCTGCTGGACACAGTCAACTCGGTGCTGGCCACGCCGCTGACCGAAAGCGATATCGAAGGGGTCTACGCCGGCTTGCGGCCGCTGCTGGCCGGCGAGAGCGAGGAGACCTCGCGGCTGTCCCGAGAACACGCCGTCGCCCGGGTGGCGCCCGGCCTGGTGGCGATCGCGGGCGGCAAGTACACCACCTACCGGGTGATGGCGGCCGACGCGGTGAACGCGGCGGTGCCTGATCTCCCCGGCCGGGTCGCGCCGTCGATCACCGACAAGGTGCCACTGCTCGGCGCGGACGGTTACCACGCCCTGGTCAACCAGGCCGACACGCTGGCCGCCCGGCATGGACTGCATCCCTACCGGCTGCGGCACCTGCTGGACCGTTACGGCTCGGTGGTGCACCAGGTGCTGGCCCTGGCCGCCGACCGCCGAGACCTGCTCGCGCCGCTGCGGGAGGCGCCCGACTACCTCCGGGTCGAGGTCGTGTACGCCGCCAGCCACGAAGCAGCCCTGCATCTGGAGGACGTGCTGACCCGGCGCACCCGGATCTCGATCGAGTACCCGCATCGGGGCGAGGCCTGCGCCGTGGATGTCGCCGACCTGATGGGCGAGGTGCTGGGCTGGAGCGCGGCTGCCCGGCACCGGGAGGTGCAGATCTACCTTGCCCGGGTGGCCGCCGAACGCGACTCGCAGCGCCAGCTCAACGACTCCACCGCCGACGCCCGCCGCGCCGCCGCCCCGGATCCCCGCCCGCAACTGCTCGCCCCCGTCAGCTGACCCCGCCGTCCCCGATATGGGGACATATCGGCCCTATTCGTCGGTCGATAGCCCCGATATGTCCCCATATCGGGCAGCGGGGCGCTGGGTGATCTGGCAGAGGGCGGTGCCTTGGGTGACTGGGGTGCCGGGCCGGGCGGTCAGGGCAGTGATGATGCCGGGCCGGTGGGCGACGACCGGGTTCTCCATTTTCATCGCTTCGAGCACCACGATCAGGTCCCCGGTGTCGACTAGGTCGCCCTCGGACACCGCGACCTTGACCACAGTGCCCTGCATCGGTGCGATGACGGCGTCGTTCGATACCGCGGCCACCCGCCGCCCGCGGTGCTTGCGGGGTTTGGCCGCGACGCTGCTACCACCTCCCCGGAGCAGCTCGGCCGGCAGCGAAACCTCCAGTCGCCGACCGCCGACCTCCACGACCACCGTCTGCCGCGGCGCCGGTAGCGAAATCTCGTCCGGTGCGCTGGGACCGTGGGGCTGGAGCTCCGGGCGAAACTCGGTCTCGATCCACCGGGTGTGCACGGTGAAGTGTTCGCCCTCGGTGGCCGCGAAGGCCGGGTCATCGACGACGGCCCGGTGAAATCCGATGACGGTGGGCAGGCCCTCGACGGTGAACTCGGCCAGCGCCCGCCGGGCCCGCGCCAGCGCCTGCGCACGATCCGCGCCGACGACGATGAGCTTGGCCAGCATCGAGTCGAACTGGTCGCCGATGACGGTGCCGGCGCGTGCCCCGGCGTCGAGCCGTACTCCCGGTCCGGACGGCGGATCGAAGACCGTGACGACACCGGGTACGGGGAGGAATCCCCGGGCCGGATCCTCAGCGTTGATTCGGAACTCGATGGCATGGCCGCGTGCCGGCGGATCAGAGCCCATGGTCAGCTTCTCGCCGGCCGCGATCCGGAACTGCTCGCGGACCAGGTCGTACCCGGTGGTCTCCTCCGATACCGGGTGCTCCACCTGCAGCCGGGTGTTCACCTCCAGGAAGGAGATGGTCCCGTCGGGACTGACGAGGAACTCGACGGTGCCCGCGCCGGTGTACCCGGCTTCGGCGCAGATCGCTCGGGCCGCCTCGTGGATGGTGCGGCGCTGCTCATCGGACAGAAACGGCGCCGGCGCCTCCTCGACCAGCTTCTGGTGGCGACGTTGCAACGTGCAGTCCCGGGTGCCGACTATCACGATGGTGCCGTGTTGATCGGCCAACACCTGCGCTTCGACATGACGCGGTTTGTCCAGGTAGCGCTCCACGAAGCACTCGCCTCGTCCGAACGCCGAGACAGCCTCGCGCACCGCCGAATCGAACAGCTCGGGGATCTCGGCGATGGTGCGGGCCACCTTCAGGCCGCGCCCACCACCGCCGAACGCGGCCTTGATCGCTACCGGCAAGCCGTGCTCAGTGGCGAATGCCACCACCTCGTCGGGGCCGGACACGGGATCCCTCGTGCCCGGCACCAGCGGCGCTCCGGCCTTGCTGGCCAGCTGCCGGGCGGTGATCTTGTCGCCGAGGTCCCGGATCGCTTGCGGCGACGGTCCGATCCAGGTCAACCCGGCGTCGATCACGGCTTGGGCGAAGTCGGCGTTCTCGGCGAGAAACCCGTAGCCGGGATGCACCGAGTCCGCGCCGGTCCTCGCTGCGACGTCGAGCAGCTTGGCCTGGTCGAGGTAGCTGTCCGCGGGGGTGGCCCCGCCCAATGCGAACGCTTCGTCGGCCAGCGTCACGAACGGAGCGTCGCGATCACCGTCGGCGTACACGGCGACACTGGTCAGCGCGGCATCCCGGCAGGCCCGGATCACCCGAACGGCGATCTCCCCCCGGTTGGCGATGAGCACCTTGCGGATGGACCCCCGAGCTGAGCTCACCAGCCGCATTCTAGATCTCGCCGCTGCCCGCACCTGCGAAAAGGTTTCATTTCGCAGGCAGTGGCCCGTTGTGGCTTGCGAAAAGGTTCCATTTGGCAGTTACCCGTGTTAGCCGCGGACGGTGCGTTTGATCCGGGCTAGCATCGCGGCCGCGCCGCGCAATCGTAGCGGGCTCACCGCCTCGGCCAGCCCGAACTGGAGGTAGAAGTCGTCTGGTGTGCCTAGCACGATCGCTACGGGCTCGCCGTCGAGCCCGGTGTGCAGGATCGCTGCGAGCCCCCGGGTGGTGAGCGCTTCCGGTGGCGCGTCGAAGTGCAGGTGCACCCGGCTGTCTTCGGTTACCTCGACGGCCAGATATAGCGGGGACTGGCACTCGGGTACCCGCTGCATCGAGTCGTGGGTCAGCGGCGGTGGCGGCTCGGGCAGCTCTCCAGCCAGTTCCACCAGCAGCTGAAGGCGGTCGGCGGGGCTGACTTCGGTGAACTCCTCCGCCAGCTCGGCCAGCCGCGGCGCTAGGACTGGCGTGCTCATCTCAGCCGTCCTCTCCTGGTCTGATGCGGGCACTGCTGACCATGCCACAAGGTCACGACCACAGCGATACCACGGCTACCCCGACCTCGGCGAACAGTCGCCGGGTCAGTGGCAGGCTGATGCCGATCACGCTGGACGGGTCACCGTCGATCCCGTCGACGAACCAGCCGCCCCGCCCGTCCAGGGTGAACGCGCCGGCTACCTGCAGCGGTTCCCCGGTGCCGACGTAGGCCTCGATCTCGTTTTCCGAGGGGATGCTGAAACGGATGACCGTGGTCTGCGCGCCGCTGGCAGCAGCGGCCGGGATGCCCCGGTCCAGGCGGACGACGGCGTGCCCGGTGAGCAGCTCGCCGGTGCCGCCGGCCATCGCCTGCCAGCGGCGCAACGCGGCCTCGGCGCAGCCGGGCTTGCCGACCAGCTCGCCGCCGATGTGCAGCATCGAGTCGCACCCGACGATCACCGCGTCGGGGTACTCGGTGGCGATGTCGGCCGCGACCGCGTCGGCCTTCGCGCGGGCCAGCGCGGTGACCAGCTCCGCTGGCGCCGCGTCGGCCAACATGGTGGCCAAGCTGTCCTCGTCCACTCCGGACACCCGCACCACCGGGTCGATCCCCGCGCCGCGGAGCACGCCGAGCCGGGCCGGGGATGCCGACGCGAGGACCACCCGGCGGCTAGCCACGCGTGGAGAACATGCCGGTGAACGTCATCCGCAGCACGCAGTCTTCGCCGCGGTGTGCGGACCCGACGATTTCCACCAGATCGAGGCCGGGACGACTGCGGGAGCTGCGCGCGCCGATCACCTCCAGCCGCATGCGCAGCACGTCACCGGGGAAAACCGGCGCGAGCCACGACATCTCGCGGCCACCCGGTGAGCCTTGCGAGGTGGAATCGACCAGCACGGTGTCCACGTATGCGCGCATCCACAGGCACGCGGTGAACCACCCCGACGCGCACAGCCCGCCGAGCACCGAGCGCTTGGCGGCCTCCTCATCGAGGTGGAACGGTTGCGGATCAAACCTTTGGCTGAAAGCGAGCATCTCCTCCCGATCGACCTTGACCTCACCAAGATCGATCACGGTGCCCGGAGTCAGATCCTCGAACGCAAACGTCGCCATACCGCCGATCCTGCCACCGCCGCGCTGGGCTGCCCTCCGCTTCCTGAACTGCACAGCAGAGCTGTTGTGCTGGCCTGGTACAGCTCTGCTGTGGAGTTCGGGAACTGTGCGGCTGGTCATACGTTGCGCCAGGCTCCCCGACCGGGATGCGAGCAGCTTCGCAGCCTGCGTGCCGGGTCGGCCCACGCATTGGGTGGCGACGGCGGCTCGGCGGTGGGGCTCGCGGTCCGCGCAAGCACTGCTATCAGCGCGGCCAGCTCTTCGTCTGACAGCGCACCCCGGACGATCTGCACCGCAGATGCTGGAATCACGGGTTCACTCATGGGCACCAGACTCGGTATGTAGCTTGCTGGTCAGTTGGCTCACCTGCTGGTCGTCAAGTACCACGGTAGACCGGATGGAGCCCTCCAGCGTCAGCCAGATCCGGGCCGCCCGCCCGAGGCCCTGCCGGGTGATGATCAGAGTGGATGGCCCGTCCTCGGGGGTCTGCACCCGCATGGTGGCGCGGTAGGTCTCGTCCGGCGTGCTCACCAGCGTGCCTCCCTTCTGCGGTGCCGCCGTTCGGTCGGGATTCGGGGAGTCACGGGCCGAACGGCGGGGTTCGTGGCCTGCCCCGCCGCGCACGGGCGAACGAGCACGGCGGGACAGGTTGTCGATCGCTACCCAGCCAATCCACTGGCCGAGGCGACCGGCATGGAGGACACTAACTTAAGAAGTTTCCTGTGCGCAATGCCTAAAGTATCCGCCCGAGTCCAGCGCGCAAGTGTCCAGCGTGCACACTGTGCCTTCACTCCTTCTTGGATACGGAGGTATCCGTGACGAACGGCCCAGGCCCTACGGTCCGGCGCCGGCAGCTCGGCAAGGAGCTGCGACGGCTCCGAGAGGGCGCTGGCAAGACCATCGCCGAAGCCGCGCAATGGGTGGGGATCAAGTCCCCGACCATCAGCAAGATCGAGAACGGCCGGCAGGCCATCCGTCCGACCAACGTCCGGCTGCTGCTCCAGCTCTACGGGATTGGGGCGCCCGAGGCCGACACACTGATCCGGCTCGCGGGCGAGGCCAACCAGCGTGGTTGGTGGGCCAGCTATGGCGACACTGTGCCGGACTGGTTCCGCAACTTCGTGGGTCTGGAG
The DNA here is from genome assembly GCA_025924655.1 of Pseudonocardiaceae bacterium. Lineage (GTDB taxonomy): Bacteria > Actinomycetota > Actinomycetes > Mycobacteriales > Pseudonocardiaceae. The sequence goes on from JAICHZ010000026.1 coordinate 13,184, forward strand.
TCCGACGCCAGCGAGATCGACGGCTACGACTCCGAGCTGGTCCCCGGCCAGCTCCAGACCGCGGAGTACGCCGAGGCCGTGATCCTGGCCGCACGCCCGAATGCCACCCGTGCCGACCTGACGCAACGGGTCACCTTCCGTCGCGAACGCCAGGAACGGCTGGTCGGCAACACCCCGCCGCGACTGCACTTCGTGCTCAACGAGGCAGTACTGCGACGCCCGGTGGGCACTCCCGAGGCCTTCGCCGGACAACTCGACTACCTCGCCGAGATGGCCCGGCTCCCGCACGTCGACTTGCAGGTGCTGCCGTTCTCGTCTGGGCCGCACGCCGCCATGGGGCAGACCTTCACCGTGGTGCGCTTCCCCGGCGACGAGGCCGGCCTGGACTTCGTCTACCTGGAGAATGATCGCGGCGCGCTGTATCTGGAGCGGCCGGCCGATGTCGAGGCCTACCGGACGATCTTCAACCAGCTTGCTGCGGCCGCCCTCACCAACGGTGAGACCAGGCAGTTTCTTGCTAAAGTTCGTGCTGATACGGGCGAACGAGAGTAGGTGCACCATGGATGTCACCGGCGCCACCTGGCGCAAGTCCAGCCGAAGCAACGGAGCGGGCGGCAACTGCGTCGAGGTCGCCGATCTGGGCGGCGACCACCGCGCCATCCGCGACAGCAAGAACCCCGTCGGACCAGCACTGATCTGCACCACAACCGAGTGGGCCGCGTTCACCGCTGGTATCCGCAACAGCGAGTTCGGCTGACCCGAGCGTGACCCACAGCGTGGTAGTCGGTACCTGACGGCCGGGCGGGGAAGGAATGGCGGCGACTCCGCTCGCCACAGGGCAACGATCGTTACGTCCGCGCCATCGGGGCCACCATGGGTGACGAGAACGGTTGCTGTGAACAACTTGTTTACGCGACCTTGGCACTCGAGTCCCTTCCCGGCCGTCACACATTACGGCTCCCTGGCGGGGGAGGGCGCTTAGACGTGCGTCGCTACGCGCGCTCCCCTGCCACTGGGGCTACAGAACCTCTGTAGACACCTGACCGGCGGTTACACCGCGCGGAGCGCCGAGCTTGGCGGGTCATCCTCATCGCCGTGTCCGCTCAGCAGCTCACCGATGTAGCGAGTTGCCTTAGCGGGATAGATTCGGATTAGTTCATGCAATCTCTTAACTTCCTCTTCGGTGAGCAACTCGTCATAGCTCTCTTCGTAGTAGCTAAAATGGCAAAATTCCATGTTTCCGATAGTTGCTCCACGCAAACCTAGTTTGGCACCTATCTCGTGTTGTGTGTAGCCGAGTTTTTCTCTCCGTTGTCGTAAACTTCGTTTTTTTCATCTCACTGACTCCAATCTCTAGATACTTGCATTTCGACATCTCTACAATCTCCGCAAGCCTGTGACCTGCTAGTACTACGTAACGTGACTAATTGTGAGGCCGCGTAAGGCCGTCATGGCCCCTAACGGGTATGCGGAGAAAGGACCGACTCAATCAATAGTAAGCGCGGTCTTCTGAGTGCGCAAGAGGATGCGTGCCGTGACTAGTGACGGTCGAACTGTCTGAAGATCAAGCGCCAGGACACAGTTTGCCACTCACAATGGGATGTTCCCATGCTTCTTCGGGGGTAAAGTCTGGCGCTTGTCTTTGAGCATCCGCAGTGCGCGGGCCAGGTGGGCGCGGGTATGGCTGGGCGGGATCACTGAGTCGACGTAGCCTCGATCGGCCGCGACATAGGGGTTGAGCAGGGTGTCTTCGTAGTCCTGCTGGCGCCGCGCGCGTAGTGCGTCCAGCTCGTCGGCCGCAGCGGCGGCGAGCTCCTTGCGGTACAGGATGTTCGCCGCGCCGGAAGCGCCCATCACCGCAATCTGTGCGGTCGGCCAGGCCAGGTTGAGGTCCGCTCCGAGGTGCTTGGAGCCCATCACGTCATAGGCGCCGCCGTAGGCCTTTCGGATGATCACCGTCACTTTGGGCACGGTAGCCTCGGCGTAGGCGTAGATCAGCTTGGCGCCGCGCCGGATGATGCCGTTCCATTCCTGGCCGGTGCCGGGCAGGAAACCGGGCACGTCGACGAAGGTGAGAACCGGGACGTTGAACGCGTCGCAGGTCCGGACGAACCGGGCGGCCTTCTCGGCGGCGTCGATGTCCAAACAGCCCGCCAGCTGGGTGGGTTGGTTGGCCACGATGCCGACGCTGCGGCCCTCGACGCGACCGAAACCGACGACGATGTTCGGCGCGAACAGCTCGTGGACCTCCAGGAACTCGTCCTCGTCGACGACGCGGGTGATCACCTCGTGGATGTCGTAGGGTGCCTTGGCGGAGTCCGGGATCAGTGTGTCCAGCTCACGGTCGGAGTCGGTGAGGGTGTCGGACACCCGCCCATGGCTGATGTCCGCAGCGTCGAACACCGGCGGTTCGGACAGGTTGTTCGACGGCAGGAACGACAGCAGCTCCTTGACGTAGGACAGCGCGTCTTCCTCGTCAGTGCCCAGGTAGTGCGCATTGCCCGACTTGGTGTTGTGCGTCCGACCGCCACCGAGCTCCTCGAAACCGACTTCCTCGCCGGTCACCGCCCTGATCACATCCGGGCCGGTGATGAACATCGCCGACGTCTGGTCGACCATCACGGTGAAGTCGGTCAGCGCGGGGGAGTAGACGTGCCCGCCCGCACACGATCCCATGATCAGCGAGATCTGCGGGATCACCCCGGACGCGTGGGTATTGCGCAGGAAGATCTCGCCGTAGAGCGCCAGTGAGACCACGCCCTCCTGGATCCGCGCGCCGCCGCCCTCGTTGATCCCGATGATCGGGCAGCCGGTTCGCATCGCGAGATCCATCACCTTGACGATCTTCTCGCCGTACACCTCGCCGAGGCTGCCGCCGAAGATGGCAGCGTCCTGGCTGAACACGCACACCGGCCGGTTGTCGATGGTGCCGTAGCCGGTGACCACACCGTCACCGTAGGGCCGGTTGGCCTGCTGGCCGAAGTTGGTGCTGCGGTGCCGGGCCAACTCGTCGAGTTCGATGAAGGACCCGGCGTCGAGCAGCAGGTCGATCCGCTCGCGGGCGGTCTTGCGACCCTTGGCGTGCTGGCGCGCCGCAGCCCGGGCCGCTCCGGCGCGCACCGCTTCCTCGTCGCGGCGTAGCAGATCGGCGAGCTTGCCCGCGGTGGTGTGGATGTCCGGCTCCATGACGGCCGACCCTAGACTGCGCTCGTGTGGTCCGATCTTGAACGGCCGCCGCTGCGGGTGCAGGCACTGCGGCGGGCACTGTTGGCGCCGGTCGGGCCGTATGCGGCGCTGGACGTCGTCGCCACAGTGCCTTCGACGAACACCGCGCTGGCCGCCGCGGCCGGCGCGGGGACGCCGGATCGCACCGTGCTGGTCGCCGAGCATCAGAGCGCCGGGCGTGGCCGGGCCGCGCGCAGCTGGAGCGCTCCGCCGCGGTCTGGGCTGGCGCTGTCGGTGCTGCTGCGGCCCACCGAGGTGCCACCGGACCGCTGGAGCTGGCTTCCGCTGCTGGTGGGAGTGGTGTTGTGTCGCACAGTGAGCACCCTGGGCGAGCTTCCCGCGGTGCTGAAATGGCCCAATGACCTGTTGCTCGGCGCGGATCAGCGCAAGGCAGCCGGGATCCTGGCTGAGGTGATCCCTGCGGCGCCCGCGGTGGTGGTCGGCATCGGGCTCAACGTCACGTTGCGACCGGACGAGCTGCCCGTGCCCGGCGCGACCTCGTTGGCCATCGAGCAGGCCGCCTGCACCGATCGCGACCCACTGCTGCGAGCCCTGCTGCGCGCCCTGGACAGCGAGCTGCGGCAGTGGTGCCAGCACAAGGGTGATCCGATCACCTCCGGCCTGCGCGAGGCCTACCGGCAACGCTGCGCGACCCTGGGTAAGCAAGTTCGGGTTGAGCTGCCGGGGCACGCTGAACTGATCGGCGACGCGGTGGACATCGACACCGCCGGCCGGCTGGTCGTGTCGTCTGGAAGCGAGCGGCGGGCGCTGTCGGTCGGTGACGTGACCCACGTCCGTGCCGCGCGCCAGTAGATCGGCTCCCCCCCACGCCAAGATCACGGTTTTGGTGCGCAGAGTGACATACCGTGTCGTTCCCGGCACGCAAACCGTGATCATCACCGGGTTGTCCACAGCAGAGGGGGTATCCACAGATCGAGCGCACCTGACCTCCAGGCGCCGCCCTGTTCAACGATGCTCGGGTCGTGGTGATCGAGGAACTTGCGGACTCCCGCGACGGGGTGCTCACGCTGGACGAGGCGTTGCGCGGCGGGCTGACGCTTCGGCAGGTGCGCCACCGGGTCCGCACCGGGCAGTGGACCAAGCTGCATCCAGGTGTCTACCTTGTCGGCCGGCACGAGGCTGACCAGCAGGCCAACACGCGGGCGGCGGTGGCCTGGGCAGGTCCGGGAGCCGTGGCGAGCGGGTTGACCGCGGCCTGGTGGTGGCAGCTGCGGGACTGGGCGCCCGGTGCCGCCGAGGTGACAGTGCCCTGGACGCGGTCTCGCCGCTGCCCGCCCGATGTGGTGCTGCGTCGGCGCAACCTCGACCCGGTGGATCTGGTGGTGTTGCGCGGGCTGCCGGTGACCGCGTTGCCGCTCACCGTTCTGGACGCGGCGGCGGCGCTGGGCAATGACTCCGGGCGCCCGTTGGTGGATCGCGCGCTGCAGCGACGAGTGTCGTTCGGTCAGCTGCATGCCGCGTACTGCCGATCGTTTGGCAGGCACGGGACGCCGTGGTTGGGGCTGGTGCTGCGGCAGGCAGCGGACGGGGCATGCTCGCAGGCCGAGCGGGTCACGCACCGGCTGCTGCGGGGAGCCCGGATCGATGGCTGGGTGGCCAATCATCTCGTGGTGCTGTCCGGAGTCGAGTACTGGATCGATATCGCCTTCGTGGAACGCCGGTTGGCCATCGAGGTTGATGGGTGGGCGTGGCATTGCGGTGTCGACCGGTTTGTGCATGACCGGCGCAGGCAGAATGCGCTGGTCTTAGCGGGGTGGACCGTGCTGCGCTTTACCTGGCATGACCTGACGTCGCGCCCACTGGTGGTGGTGGCGCAGATCAGGGCGGCACTACGGTCATGATCACGGTTTCGGTGCCTCAGACGACATAATGTGTCACCTGAGGCACCCAAACCGTGATCTTGCTGGCAGGTCGGTGCACCCTTACCAGCATCGACACCGCCGTCGGCGCAGCTCTGGAGAATCACGGTGGCGGTGGTGCCGCGTCGTAGACGAGAAGGCCGTCGGCCCGGACGCGCGCCATGTCCGTCGGGCGGTGTTCGTGCAGGCGTCCGTCGTGCATGAGATGCAGCACCGGCAACTGCGCGCTCAGCACTGCGAAATCCGCGATCATCCGGCGATGACAGCGCCACCACACCGACTCCGAGCAGAACACCGTGGTGTCTCGATCGCGTGCCCCGTTGAGAACGTCGCGGACCGCGTCGAGGAAATCCCGGGTCCGCATGTGTGCCGCGTACCCGGCGAAAGAGCGGTTGCGCAGCCCGATGTCCGGTGAGTCCGGCGGTGGCTTGCGCCAACCGCCCAGCCGCTTTTCCCAGCGGTACTCGATGCCGTGCTCGGGCAACCACCGGGCCATCTCATCGCGCGCCACATCGGGGTTGCGCCGGCTACCGGGAGCGGTCCGCACATCCACCAGTTCACGAATCCCGGCAGTGCGTAACAGCTCCAGCAACCGATCGCGGTCGGCCGTCCCGTGGCCGAAGGTGAACAGCGGCATCAGCCAAGCATGCGCGAACGTGCCGTGAAATCGACCGGGGTGGTGGCGTCAAGAAGGATTGATGCGGGCGAGTTTGCGGCCGACTTTCAGGTAGCAGGCCCCGGATCGTCCATTGACCTTGTTTTTGAGCACCGCGGCGAGTGGTTCGCGAGCCTCTTCGGCGGTCAACGTGATCTGGTCCTGGCCAGTGTCGGACTCGACGACGATGCGCAGGCCGTTCTGTTCGGCGACGCGGCGGACGTCACCGTTGCTCTTGGCGAATCCCAACGCCTTGACGATGTCGCTGACCGTCTGGCTGAGATCCGCGACCGAGGGCAGGTTCTCAACCTCGGCGAAGGTGCGCGTGGAGAAGCGGGCCACGAACTCCTCGCGCGCTTTCATGGCCGCGTCCACGCCGTGGATCGCGGATGTGACCTCGCCCGCCAGGATCTTCTTGAAGTCCATCGGATGCAGCGACCCGGCCACCAGCCGCTCGCCGGCGACGGCGAGCTCGGTGTCACGCCACTCGCTCAGCGCCCGGAAGTACGGCTCGACCAGGCGGTCGGGAATCGACATGATCTTGCCGAAGATCTCGCCCGCAGGGGCGGTCAACGGAACATAGTTGCCCCTGGACTTCGACATCTTGGTCCCGGTCCCGTCGGTGCCCTCGATGAGCGGGGTCGCGACCACCAGTTCCGGGACTTGGCCGCAGACGTCCATGACCTTGCGACACATCTGCATGTTGAGGAACTGGTCGATCCCGCCGACCTCCAGGTCGGTGTTGATCTCGACCGAGTCCAGCGCCATCACCACCGAGTACAGCAACTCGGCCAACGACAGCCCCTGGCCATTGTCGAGCCGCTTGCGGAAGTCTTCGCGTTGCAGCGGCATCGAGACCGGGATCTGGGCGGTGATCTCGATCAGCCGGGGCAGCGTGACCTCGCGCAACCAGTCACCGTTGTGCCGGAACTGGGCTCGGGCGAAGTCGAAGAACGGAGTGACCTGCTGACGGTAGGTGCTGAGGTTGCGGGCGATGTCCTCGTCGGTGAGCGTGGGGCGTTCGTCAGAGCGACCAGACGGATCGCCGATCTTGGCTGTGACGTCACCGACGATGAACACCACCTGATGGCCCATCCGCTGCAACCGGCTCAGGATGAGCATCGGCACCGCGTGCCCGAGATGGACTTCGGCACCGGTGGGGTCGATCCCGAACTTCGCGATGAATGGCCGCGACTTCGTCTCGGCTTGCCCGACCCGCTGGGCCAGCGCGTCGGCTGAAGGTTGCAGCTCCTGGGAGCGCTCGGCGATCAACGTGGCCTGCTCGGCAGGGGACAGGTCCGACAGGTCCAGGCCGCGCCGCTGCGTGGTCAACTCCAGCAGCTCGCGCACGGTCGCGTCGGCCGCGAGGTCCGCG
>JAICHZ010000027.1 GCA_025924655.1 Pseudonocardiaceae bacterium
CGGATTCTCAGCGCACCACCGGTGACCAACGTCATCACGACAACCCAGACCCGGGGTGGTGCTCGTGCGGGCGATAAGGGAGACTTGTACCAGCGTGGAGGGGAGTATTCCTTCGCGGCGGCATCGTCAACACGGTTGCCCGCAGTGCTGCGGGTGCCCGGTGCCGTCGACCGGTTCGCCGGTGGAAGAGACCTCCGGGTGTCCGACGTATGCCGTCTGCCCGGAGGTTCGCTCATGGATGTGCCCACCTGGGTATGGCTCGCCACAGTGGGCGCTATCGGTGTCCTGTTCGCCCTCGACCTGGTCATCGTCGACCGTAAGCCGCACGAGGTAGGCATCGCGGAGGCGGTCCGGTGGGTGGTGTTCTACCTCGCCTGTGCGGCGGCTTTCGGGATGGGTATCTGGCTGTTCGCCGGCACCACTTTCGCCGTCGAATTTTTCGCTGGATACCTCACCGAGTACTCGCTGTCGGTGGACAACCTGTTCATTTTCGTGATCATCATGAGCGCGTTCGGAGTGCCGGCCATCCAGCAACACCGGGTGCTCCTCGTCGGCATCGTGCTCGCGTTGGCCATGCGGGGACTGTTCATCGCGGCCGGTGCGGCAGCGATCTCACATTTCAGCTGGGTGTTCTACCTTTTCGCCGCGCTGCTGATCTACCTGGGTTGGCGCCAGATCCGTCACCACAAGCAGGAGACGGAATTCGGAGAGAACATCGTGTTGCGCGCGCTGCGCAAGCGGGTTCCGGTGACCGATGAATACGACGGGTCGCGGCTCACGATCAAGCGTGACGGCAAGCGGTGGTTTACTCCGATGATCGTCGTGATGATCGCGATCGGCACCGTCGATCTGGTCTTCGCTCTTGACTCCATCCCAGCGATCTTCGGGCTCACCCAAGAAGCCTTCCTGGTCTTTACTGCGAACGCTTTTGCGCTGATGGGGCTACGGCAGCTGTACTTCCTCATCGGAGGACTGCTCACCAGGCTCGTCTTTCTGCCCATCGGGCTCGGCGTGATTCTCGGGTTCATCGGCGTCAAGCTGGTGCTCGACACCCTCCATGAAAACTCGCTGTCTTTCCTCAACCACGGCCAACCACTGGAATCAGTACCGGCGGTGGGCATCGGGTTCTCGCTGGCTGTGATCGCTGGCGTGCTGCTGGCGACGACTGTAGCCAGCGTGTACAAGACGCGCGGACCTCGTCATGGCGCTGAGCTGGCACGCTCGGGCAGGCCCGTTAGCCCTGCGCTGCCTGCTGGGCGCGGGCGTAGATCAGGTGCAGGAAGTCCGCGCCGGTGAGCACGGTGAAAGTGGCTGCGACGAACCGGGTGAATCGCGGTACGAATAGCAGCCCGATGGTGAAGCCGGTACCAACCCACATGTCGAGGCAGAACGGGCAGCTGACGAGTTCGCCGACGGCATGCCGCAGGGAGCTATCGTAACGTGCCTCTTCCATCACCTCGGCAGGCCCTCCGGTGCCACGGTAACGGGTGAACGGAGCACGTAACGGGCTCGTGACCGCATCCTTGCTGATCATGCGGGACAGTTTGTGGGTTCCTGTGGTGATCAAGGCCAGGTCGTAGGGTGCGATTCTGTGGGGTAGCCCGCGCCCGGTCAAAGCGGCCGCCAGGCCAGCCAGACCGACCACCGCGGCGAACGCAGTCATCACCAGCACGTAGCCACCCAGCGGTCGCTCTGCGCCCTGCCGGTACTCCTGGGCCTCTGTCTGTACCGCGTCGCCGACTCCAGTCTGCTGGGTCACGCCCTGCACTCCCCTCCACTCGGTCGGCGCTTGGCTCGCTGCCGGTCTGCAGGTCCAGCCGCCGACCGGCGACGCCTAGTGGATACCCGCTTGCGAACGATGTGAAGCGCTCCTCGCACCGTGGTGATCAGAACGGTGGTTCAGCTGGACCGGACGCCGGGTGAATGTCAGCGGTTCGGGGTCGGTCAGGGGTGGTGGTTGGGAGTGGTAGTTGTGGCCGCTGGGGGTGGTCCAGGTGGTGCAGCCGTCGGTCGGATTAAGCACGAGATCGACTAGGGCGTCGCCGCGGCGGGCGTCCATGCTGCGCTCGTCACCGAGGTATCCGGCGTGGCGGGCGTACTCGTCGAGCACCGCGAACACACCGACGGCGTCGGCTGCCGGCAGGTAGGCCGACAAGGTGGCCATCCCGTCGGGTTCGGGCAACATCCGCACTCCACGCTGACGTCGGGCCTGCTCGGCTCGTCGTTGAGCGGCGGCGGGGTCAGCTAAGAGCACCGCTCGGCTGGTCGCAGCGCGGAGCTGACCCGGAGTCTGCTGCCGGGCCTTGGGCAGCACCTGCCGCTCGACCGCGGCGGTGTGGTCATCGGACAGGTTCGTCGCCGTGTTGATGATGCGGGCCTTGGCCAGGGTGATCCGACCGGCCTCCAATGCCGCCAGGGTGCCCGGCAACCGGGTACACAACGACCGCGCAACAGCCACCCGAGACGCCGCGGTGCCCGCCGAGACAGCCAACATCAGACCGACTTCGGCCACCGCCGATTCGTGGGCCTGCGAATCACCCGCTCCTGCCGACCGGCTGCGAGCCTGAGCGCTCGCCATGAACGACGTCATCTCCCGTGCCTGCCGGGCTTGGCCCAGGCGATGACTCGTTCCCAACCCCCGACGCGCTCTAACGCCTCGAGCTCATGGTGCTTCGCGGCGGTATCGGCCGGCTGCGCCAGCACGTCGGCCAGCAGACCGTCAGGCACGTACTGCGACCAGCGCACCGGCTCCGCGGTGCCTACGGGACGATCCTCGACCAGGCAGTCGATGATCTCTTTCTCGGGTGGTCTGATTACCGGTGGCGCCGACGGACCCAGACAGCTAGTATCGAACATGTGTTCGACACTATTCCCGCCGTACGGCTAAACAAATCTCGGCACGCCGTAGGCGCCCCCCAACTGGGGCTTTCGACACACGCGGCGGTCTGTGGGTTGGGAGGCTCTCGAAACCGTCTAAGGTGCGACGGTGCGCAGCCGGATGACTGCGGACGGTGATCAAGGAGGTCGAGGGTGTCCAGTGACTCGTTCGTCCACCTTCACACGCACACCGAGTTCTCGATGCTCGACGGTGCGGCCCGGCTCGACGACCTGTTCGCCGAGTGCGTCCGGACCGGCATGCCGGCCTTGGCGATGACCGACCACGGCAATGTCTTCGGGGCCTATGAGTTCTGGAAGAAGGCTAACGCCCATGGAGTAAAGCCGATCATCGGTATGGAGGGCTATTTGTCGCCTGGCTCCCGGCATGAGCGCAAGCGGGTAGTACTGGCCGGCGGCAGCAATGACGTCGACAACCCGGGTGAGATGTACACCCACATGACGCTGCTCGCGGAGAACACCGAGGGCATGCACAACCTGTTCCGACTCTCCAGCCTGGCCAGCTTGGAGGGCTACTACTACAAGCCGCGGATGGACCGCGAGCTGCTGGCGGCCTACGGCAAGGGGATTATCGCCACCACCGGCTGCCCGTCAGGCGAGGTGCAGCGGTTGTTGCAGCAGGACAAGTTCGGTGCTGCCTGCCAGGCCGCCGCTGACTATCGGGACATCTTCGGCCGGGACAATTTCTACTGCGAGTTGATGGATCACGGCATCGAGATCGAGCGCCGGGTTCGTGACGACCTGGTGCGGCTGAAGAAGACCCTTGAGCTGCCCGGACTTGCCACCAACGACCTGCACTACACCTTCCCCGAGGATGCCAAGCCGCACGAGGTACTGCTGTGCGTGCAGACCGGCAAAACCATGTCAGATCCCAACCGGTTCAAGTTCGATGCGCAGGACTTCTACCTCAAGTCCCCAGCGCAGATGCGCGAGCAGTGGGATGGTGAGTTTCCAGAGGCCTGCGACAACACCCTGCGGATCGCCGAACGGGTGCATGTGGAGTTCACCGAGGGCCGTGACCTGATGCCCCGGTTCCCGGTGCCGGCGGGCGAGAGCGAGGCCAGCTGGCTGGTCAAAGAAGTCGAGCGGGGCCTGCAGCAGCGCTTCCCGGGCGGTCTGCCTGACACCCACCGCCGTCAGGCCGACTACGAGGTCGGCGTGATCTGCCAGATGGGCTTCCCCGGCTACTTTCTGGTCACTGCAGATCTGGTGCGCCACGCCAAGGCCAACGGGATCCGGGTAGGACCTGGCCGGGGCTCGGCGGCAGGTTGCCTGGTGGCTTATGCGATGGGCATCACTGATCTCGATCCCATCCGGCACAAGCTCATCTTTGAGCGGTTCCTCAACCCTGAGCGTATCTCGATGCCCGATATTGACATGGACTTCGACGAGCGTCGGCGCGGTGACATGATCCGCTACGTCACGGAGAAGTACGGCGAGGACCACATCGCGCAGATCATTACCTACTCGACGATCAAAGCGAAGGCGGCGATCAAGGACTCAGCGCGGGTGCTCTATGGCCAGCCTGGCTACTCGGTGGCCGACCGGATCACCAAAGCGATGCCGGCACCGGTGATGGGCAAGGATATTCCGCTAGCCGGGATCTTTGATCCTCAGCACAAGCGCTACGCCGAAGCCACTGAAGTCCGAGCCCTGTACGACGCTGATCCTCAGGTCAAGGAGATCATCGATACGGCTCGCGGGCTGGAAGGGCTCAAACGGCAGTGGGGCGTGCATGCGGCCGGCGTGATCATGTCCAGTGAGCCTTTGATCGATATTATCCCGATCCAACGCAGGGATTCCGACGGCGCGATCATCACGCAGTTCGATATGGGCGCCTGCGAAACACTCGGACTGCTCAAGATGGACTTCCTGGGGCTGCGCAACCTCACGGTGATCGACGACGCGCTGCGCAACATCAAGCTCAATGGTAAGCCACCCCTGGACCTGGAGAATCTGGAACTCGACGACGCCAAGGCCTATGAGCTACTCGCCAGCGGGGACACCCTCGGGGTGTTCCAGCTCGACGGAGGGCCGATGCGTGACCTGCTCCGTCGCATGGTGCCGACCACTTTTGAGGACATCTCTGCCGTCCTGGCCTTGTATCGACCCGGGCCGATGGGCGCCAACGCGCACAACGACTACGCGGACCGGAAAAACGGCCGCCAGGAAGTGCGGCCGATCCATCCCGAGTTGGCCGAACCGCTGGCGGACATCCTGGACGAGACCTTCGGGTTAATCGTCTACCAAGAGCAGGTCATGGCGATCGCCCAGCGGGTAGCCGGGTATTCACTGGGAAAAGCCGACTTGCTGCGCCGGGCGATGGGCAAGAAGAAAAAAGAGATCCTAGACAAAGAGTACGAGACCTTCTCCGGTGGGATGCGTGATGCCGGTTACTCCGCGGCTGCGATCAAGACGCTGTGGGACATCTTGCTCCCGTTCTCTGACTATGCTTTCAACCGCGCACACACCGCAGGATATGGCCTGGTCTCCTACTGGACCGCCTACCTGAAAGCAAACTATCGTTCAGAATACATGGCTGCGCTGTTGACTAGCGTGGGCGACGATAAAGACAAAGCCGCAATCTACCTCGCCGAGTGTCGAAAAATGGGCATCACCGTGTTGCCGCCGGACGTGAACTCCTCCGAGCGCGACTTCGTCGCTGTCGGTAAAGATATCCGGTTCGGGCTCGGCGCCATTCGCAACGTGGGCAGCAACGTCGTCGATGCGATCACCCGGGCGCGCACAGAAAAGGGATCCTACACCGACTTCTCGGATTTCCTGCGCAAGGTCGACGCGGTGGCCTGCAACCGGAAAGTTGTAGAGTCACTGGTCAAGGCGGGGGCTTTCGACTCGCTTGGCCACCCTCGCAAGGGCTTGTATCTGGTGCACGCCGAGGCAATCGACGTGGTCATGGACTCCAAGCGAGCTGAGGCGATCGGGCAGTTCGACCTGTTCGGCGGCGAGCCCGGCACCGGCGCCGGGCTGAACCTGTTTGACGTGCCGGTGCCCGCCGAGCAATGGGATACCAAGCACCAGCTTGCGCTAGAGCGGGAAATGCTCGGTCTCTACGTATCTGGGCACCCGTTGCAAGGCGTGGAGCATGCCCTGGCTCGCCAGGCCGACACCCCGATCGCCTCGATCCTTGAGGGCACGGTCAGCGACGGTGCGCAAGTGATCGTCGGCGGGATCCTCGCCAGTGTGACGCGACGAGTCAACCGCAACGGCGAGCCGTGGGCGGCCGCCCAACTAGAGGATCTCGCCGCCGGGATCGAGGTCCTCTTCTTTCCCAAGACCTACTCAGTCGTCGGGGTGAACGTCGCAGAGGACCTCATCGTGCTGGTCAAGGCCCGGGTAACCAAACGAGACGACCGGATCTCGCTGATCGCCAACGACCTCGTGGTTCCCGACCTCGCTCAGCCCGGTGGCTCGGCTGGTGGCAGCGGGCAGCCCGGTGCTGGGCAACCGATGACGGTGAGCATGCTCGCCGCACGCTGCTCGCCCGAGCGGGTGGCCCAACTCAAGGACGTGCTGGCCCGTCACCCCGGCTCTCAGGAAGTACGGCTGAGCCTGGTCAATGGCGGCCGCAGGCACCTGCTGAAGCTCGACGACAGCCTGCGGGTGACACCGAGCAGCGCACTGATGGGCGATCTCAAGGCGCTGCTCGGCCCCGGTTGCCTGGTCTGACGCTCACGCTCGCCGAGATGGCGTGTGAATCACCGCCGACACCCGTGATTCCTTCACATAGAAAGCCTGACGAACGGCACTAGCCGCACCCATGGTGTCGGCGCGATTATTGCTGCATAGCGATGATCGGTCGGCAAGGGGGACTCAGTGGACAACGGTTACGAGGTGTACTGCATCGCGGATCCGTTGTTTTACGATTCGATGTCCGGGACCAACCGGGTCGAGCCTTTCGATGCGGTGCAACGTCCCGTCCCCGATAGGTGGGAACGGCGCTTCCTCGATAACTGGGTGGTCATGAACCCGATGGGCGCTGCGGTGCCCCAGCAGGGCTGGAAGGTTCACGCGTCGGCGTGCCTCGATAACGCGGAACGCATTCTGGAGACCGTATGGGCCTACTGTGTTCCGCGCCGGATCACGTTCAAGTTCCTGGCCGCACGAAGCGCCGTTCATCTGCAGAACGCAAAGTACGCGCCTCGGGGGTCTAGCGGCAAGTTCGTCACCATTTATCCGACTGACGTTGATGCGCTCGGCACAATCCTGCACGACCTGGGTGAACTACTGGCCGGCGAACCAGGTCCCTACATCCTCAGCGACCTGCGCTGGAACGAAGGTCCGCTCTATGTCCGCTATGGCGGTTTCGCACTGCGGCACTGCCTGTCGGCGCGGGGTGACCGGGTGCCGGCCATCGAGGACCCCAACGGAGCACTGGTGCCGGACCGCAGGGATGCGGTGTTCTGCACGCCTCCGTGGGTGACCTTGCCGGACCTGCTTGTTCCCCAACTTGCAGCCCGCAACGCCACCACCGTCACCGAACTGCCGTATCGCATCGAGCAGGTCCTGCACTTCTCCAACGGCGGAGGACTCTACGAGGCGACTGACCAGCGCACCGGAGTGCGAGTGGTGCTGAAGGAGGCGCGGCCGCACGCTGGCCTCGCCGCCGACGGCGCCGACGCGGTTGAGCGGCTGCGGCGCGAACGGGAAATGCTCGAATGCCTGGCCGGAGTCGACGGTGTGCCTGCTGTCCACGATCACTTCGCCCTGGGCGAGCATCATTTCCTGGCGCTGGAGTTCATCGAGGGAACGCCGCTGAACAAAGTTTTCGCACAGCGCTGGCCGATGAACGACCCTGCCGCCGGACCCGCCGAGTTCGCCGCCTACACCGAATGGGCGTTAGGGATGTGCGCTCAGGTGGAAGAGATTATTACGGCCATTCATGGCTGTGGGATCATCCACGGTGATCTGCACCTGTTCAATGTCATCGTCCGGGACGACGGTCGAGCCACGCTGATTGACTACGAGGTCGCAGCGAGAATCGATGAGGCACGCCGTCCGACCCTGGGCAGCCCAGCATTTAGCGCCCCGCGGGATCGGGCCGGTTTCGACATCGACCGGTACTCCTTAGCTTGCCTGCGCTTGGCTTTGTTCCTCCCGTTGACCGCGATGATCCGGCTCGACGCCGGAAAGCCGGGAGACTTCGCCGAGGTCATCGCCGAACATTTCGCAGTACCACCTGCGTTCCTGGCGGACGCGGTGCGGACGATCGCCGGAACCAGCGGAACCAGTGCGATTGACGGGGCTGCACCCCGACGGCGAGCCCGAGCGCTGCCGTCGCTACCCGATGGGATCAGCGGCTGGACAGCCGCCCGGGACTCGATCGTCGCCGGAATCCTGGCTAGTGCTACTCCGAAGCGCACCGATCGGTTGTTTCCTGGCGACATCGCGCAGTTCAGCACAGGTGGTCTTAACATCGCCCACGGTGCCGCCGGTGTGCTCTACGCGCTCGCGGTCACCCGGGCTACGCCCTACCCCGCCGGGGAGCACTGGCTACTCGAGCGGGCGGCCGCGGCGGCCCGCGGCACCCGGTTAGGTTTCTACGACGGGCTGCACGGCGTGGCGTACGTGCTGGCGGAGTTGGGATACCGGCAAGCGGCCCTCGACCTGATCGAGTTCTGCCTCACCGAGCACAGCGACCAACTCGGTTCAGATCTGTCCGGCGGCCTGGCCGGCATTGCGCTCAACCTTGCTCACTTCGCCGGCACGGCTGGCGAACCCACGCTGTTCGACCACGCGCTGCGTGCCGCCGATATCGTCGCCGACCGGCTGGGCACTATCGACAGCGTCGGCATGATCAGCGGCGGAGATCACCCATACGCCGGGCTGATGCAAGGCTCGTCGGGACCGGCGCTGATGTTCCTGCGGCTTTACGAGCACACCGGTGACCGCGGATTCCTCGAATTGTCCGCGACCGCGTTGCACCAAGATCTGCGCCGCTGCGTGATACGTGCCGACCGCTCGATGCGTGTCAACGAGGGCTGGCGGGCGATGCCCTACCTAGACCGGGGTAGCGCGGGAATCGGCATGGTACTCGACGAGTACCTCACGCACCGCGTCGATGACGAGTTCGTCAACGCCGCGGCTGCTATTCGCCGCGCCGCGCTGTCCCGCTTCTACATCCAGCCGGGTCTCTTCAGCGGCCGAGCTGGGATGATTCTCTACCTCAGCCGGGGATACCCACCTGGGCATGCGGTCTGGAACCCGGAGGTAGCTACCCAGATCCGGCGCCTTGGCTGGCACCGCGTTGACTACCAGGGCCATCTTGCGTTCCCGGGTGAACAGCTGCTCCGGCTGTCAATGGATTTGGCGAGCGGCGCCGCAGGCGTCCTGCTCGCACTGGGTGCGGCTGTGCACGAGCACCCTGTCGGTCTCCCGTTTCTCTGTGAATCACGGCAGCTCCCGCCGCACGATGCCCCCGTGCCGGCAGCGCTGACGGGGAGAAACGGTTTGGTATCCGCGTCGACATATGGAATGAGGTGAAAATAATGGTGCTTCTCGACCTGCAGGCCATGGAGGTGACCGTCGAGCTGAACAACAGCTGCGACGACCACGGCCGCGGCCACGGTCGCTCCCACGGGAGTGACATCAGCCTGCTGCTGTGCGGCGGCTGAGACTTCATTAACAGGTGGTCCGGGGCGGCCGGCGTTGCCCCGGACCACCTAATGATTCCCGGACACCAAAGCTTCCGGAACCCATAAAGCTTCGGAAAACAGTCACGATAATGCGGAGGTCGCGTGAACAGCGATCCGGCAGGAGCTTCGGCAGATCCGCACACGTCAATGTGGAAACAAGCTGACCGGTTGCTGCTCGCGACGGGTCACCAAGGTGGACGGTGGATCTGGGCCTTGACGCTCGCCGCGCTGCTCGTCGCGGGCGCGGAAATACTGCTGCCCACCGCCCTCGGTCGCGCCCTCGACGCCCTGCCCAGTGGTGGCCACCTCACCTGGGCCCTGCTGGCGTGCGCGACGCTGATCGCCGTCATGGTGGCTGGGAAGGTCATCGTTGACATCGCGACCGGACAGAGCAACGCTCGGTGCACGGCCTGGCTGCGGATGACGCTGGTGCGGCAACTCGTCGCGATCGGCCCGGCGGCTAACCGTCGCTTCGAAACCGGAGACCTGGTGACCCGGGTCACCCGCAACGCCAGCGAGGCCGGCCAGGTCGGTATCACCGCGGTCATGGTCGGCGTCGGTCTGCTCCCTCCAATCGGCAGCATCATCGCCTTGACGTTGATCGATCCCTGGGTGGGAGTCACCGCGCTGGCCGGTCTGCTGGCGATGGCCGCGCTGCTACGGGTGTTTGTTCGGGACAACACCGAGACCATCAGGGGCTACCTGCACAGCCAAGGACTTATCGCAGCGCGGCTGATCGATGCGTTGTCCGGGGCCCGCACGATCGCCGCCGCCGGCAGTATCGAGCGCGAGCGACGGCGCATCCTGCAGCCCTTACCCGGCTTGCGCGAGCACGGCATGGGCATGTGGCGCAACCAGGTGCGGATGACCAGCCAGGCTGCCGTGATCGGGCCCCTGCTGCAGCTATCCGCGGTCGGGGTCGCCGGGTTCGGCGTCGTCGCCGGCCGGCTGAGTGTCGGCGAGCTCTACGCCGCCAGCCGGTATGCGGTGATGGCCGCCGGGATCGGTTCGGCGGTGGGATTACTCAACAAGCTGTCCCGAGCCCGGGCTGGTGGCCGGCGTGCGGCTGAGGTGCTCACCGAGCCGGTGACCCGATACGGCGACGCGAGGCTGCCGGATGTCTCCGGTACGGGCGGCCGGCTGGAGTTCCGCGGAGTGCGGGTGTCGGCTGGCGGGGACACCGTGATCGACGGACTCGACCTCGTCGTCCCGGCTGGTGCCACTGTGGCCGTAGTGGGCCGGTCCGGAGGCGGCAAATCCCTGCTCGCCGCGCTTGCCGGTCGCCTTGCTGATCCCGAGCAGGGGCAGGTGCTCCTCGATGGTGTGCCGCTGCCCGACCTCTCCCAGGCGGAGCTACGCGGGGCGGTGGGTTTCGCCTTCGAGCGTCCGGCGCTGGTAGGTGACACGATTGAGGATGTGATCAACTTCGGTCCGGGTAGCCCCACCGCGAGGAAAGTCCGACAGGCCGCTGCCAGCGCGCGTGCCGATACCTTCATCGAGAGGTTGCCGCAGGGATACCGGACTGAGCTGGCTGCGGCGCCACTGTCTGGTGGTGAGATGCAGCGGCTCGGCTTGGCCCGAGCCTTCGCGCACTCCTACCGCGTGCTCATCCTCGATGACGCGACGTCCAGCCTGGACACCGTGACCGAGCGGCAGGTCGGCGCTGTCCTCGCCGGAGGGCACCGCAACCAGACCAGGCTGATCATCGCGCACCGCGCGGCCACCGCTGCCCGCACGGATCTGGTGGCCTGGCTCGACCGCGGCAGCCTGCGCGGCCTGCGCCCGCACAGCGAGCTGTGGCGCGACCCGGACTACCGCGCCTTATTCGGGGCTGAGGCCGTGCCCGCGCAACCGCTCGGGGTACCGGCGTGAGCTCCACCATGGTGTCGGCGCAGCAGAACTCCGTTCCCACGGTGCTGCTATCCGCCCTACGCCGGCACCCGGGCGCGCTGGTGCGGTTAGCGGTGTGGTCGGTGCTGGAGGTGCTTCCACTGCTGTTGTCCGGCTACGGCGTGGCGCACGCGTTGGATGACGGATTTCTCACCGGCCGGCCCGGAACCGGGGCGGCGTGGCTCGGTGTGCTGGCTGTGGCGGTACTCGTCGGGGCCCTGGCCACCCGCCACGTGTACCGGATTCTCGCTGAGATCGTGGAGCCGTTTCGCGATGACCTGGTGGACAACGTCGTGGGAGGTGCGCTTCAAAGATCTACGGTGCTGGGCGGGCGGCCGGATTCTGGTGCGGTGGCCCGGCTGACCCATCAGGTTGAGGTGGTGCGCGACAATTTCGCCGGCTTGCTCCTTCTCTCCACGGGTTTCGTAGTGACCACAGTGGGCGCAGTGATCGGGATGGCCACGCTGACCGGAGTTGTCGGCCTGTTGGTGCTGCCGCCGCTGCTGGTTGGTCTGACGGTTTTCCTGGTTTCGCTACGCTCGATGATGGCCCGGCAGCGCGAATACGTGCTCACCGACGAAGCGGTCGCCGAGTCCGCCAGCACCGTGGCGCACAGCCTGCGCGACGTCGTCGCCTGTGGTGCTGGGGACCGGGCGTGCGCGCAGGTGCAACTCCAGGTTGACGCGCACGCGGATGCGGAACGGACGCTGGCCCGGATGACGGCGATCCGCACGCTGTCGGTGGCGGTCGGTGGCTGGCTGCCCACGGTGGGGCTGCTGGTCGCGGCACCGTGGCTGCTCGCGACCGGCTCAACGCTGGGGATCATCGCCGGTGCTTTGGTCTACCTGACCCAGGGACTGCTTCCGGCGCTGAAGGCGCTGGTCGACGGGTTGGGTGGGGGAGGCATGAAGCTGGTGGTCACCCTAGGACGGCTGGTCGAGGCGGGAGAGCGTCCAGTACCCCGGGAGGCGGCGCAGCGGCGCGCACCCCAAGGGCATGAACTGAGACTGGACGGTGTCACCTTCTCCTACGGCCGCCACGCCGAGCCCGTGGTGAACCATGTGGACTTGCTGATCCCCCAAGGCCAGCACCTGGCCATGGTCGGTCCCAGCGGTGCGGGGAAATCCACCCTGGCGGGGCTACTCGCCGCGACGCACGTCCCCGAGCGCGGCAAGGTTCGGCTTGGCGGGGTGACCGTCGGGGATCTCGATTTGCAAACACTGGCCAGCCACCGGGTGCTGATTCCCCAGGAGGCGTATGTCTTCGCCGGGACAATCGGCGAAAACCTGCGTTATCTGCATCCCACCGCTACCGCCACCGATCTCGACACCGTTGTCGACGCCCTGGGCCTGCGCTCCGTTGTGGCGCGTCTTGGGGGATATGACGCTGTGGTCGATCCCGGGACGCTCTCGGCCGGGGAGCGGCAACTCATCGCCGTGGCACGAGCGCATTTGACGCCGGCGCCGGTCCTGATTCTGGATGAGGCGACCTGCCACCTGGACCCGGTCGCGGAAGAGCGGGTGGAGCGTGTCCTGGCGGCCCGTGGTGGCACCCTCATCGTTGTCGCGCACCGGATCAGCTCCGCGCTGCGGGCGCAGCGGATCGTGCTGATGGACGGTGCCGACATGTTAGCGGGCACCCACGGGGAACTGCTTGCGAATTCACCGCTGTACCGCGACCTGGTCGGACTTTGGGACCTCGGTCAATGCCCGATGGTCAGGGACACATTGGTCAAGGGAATGACGGGCCGGAGCTCACTGTAGTGGCTGCCGGCCCGTCGTTCCCACAACTGTCACCAGAACCGTTAGATCCACCCCGCCTCGGCGGCGATGCGAATCGCGTCGATCCGGGTGCGCGCCTCCAGCTTGGTCATCACGCGCGAAAGGTAGTTGCACACCGTCCCGCGGCTGAGAAAGAGCCGTTGGGCGATCTCGGTCGGCGACGCCCCTCCCGATGCGAGGTCGAGCACCGTGAGTTCCCGGGGGGTCAGAGGGCTACCCGCCACACCGATCGCGGCCACCGCGAGGGTGGGGTCGATCGCCCGCTTCCCCTTGGCAACCTGGCGGATTGTGGCCAGCAACCGTCGTGGTGGGGCATCCTTGTCGACCGCACCAGCGACCGGCACGTCCAGGGCCCGACGGACCAAGCCTGGCCGGTGTGCCGCGGCAAGCACGATCACCCGGCATCCGGGAAGCCGTTCGTGCAGCGCCTGCGCGGTGGCAAGTACATCCGATCCACCCTGATCGAGGTCCAACACAGCGATATCTGGTTGGTGTCGGATCGCGGTGGCGACCACGCGGTCGCCCGCAGCCATTCCGGCTACCACCTCGATGTCATCTTCGCTGGATAGCACGGCGGCGAGCGCTCCACGTAACAGACTCATGTCGATGACCAGCAATACCCGAATCGTGTTCGTATCCGGGCTCTGTTTCTGCGCTGAAGGGTGGACCGTCGCGGGAGACTCGTGGATACCGGTGTACTCAGCACCCGCGGCAACGGTGGTAGCCACGAGACTTCGCTGTGGCTGGTGTCGTGAAATCATGAGACGCGAACGAGGTCGGCTCGGTCGCGAAGCGTGCATGGTCGCCAACGTGCTGCCATTGGGCTGTCCCCTCCCCAGGTGTCAGGGAAGAATGTGTAATCCACACCCATCCCTAGACGGTCGAACGCGCCCCGCTGCCCCTCCGGGTGGCCCCGAGGGGCCACGCCGCAGAATCCCCGAAGGGACCCTGTACAGCTTGTCATCGCGTGCATGTCGCGTCGTGTTACAACGAGTACTGTCTGTCACCAATGTCACTGTCTGTGCATATTTCCTTTCGATTCCGGCTGCTCGTAGGGTCGCGGGTTGTGGACTCAGCGCAGAATCTGCTCGCTGCTGACCGGGCGCACGTGTGGCACCCTTACGGGCCGATGCCGGGGCGAGTCGCGCCACTGGTGGTTCGCTCAGCGGCTGGGGTTCGACTACAGCTGGCCGATGGCGTAGCTCTGGTGGATGGGATGTCGTCGTGGTGGGCGGCCATCCACGGCTACGCCCATCCGGCGCTCGATGCCGCGGTACGCGACCAGCTCCATCAAATGAGCCACGTGATGTTCGGGGGCCTGACCCACGAGCCCGCGGTGCAGCTGGCCCGCCGGCTGGTGGAAATCACGCCGGAGCCGTTGCAGCACGTGTTCTTCGCCGACTCGGGCTCGGTGTCGGTGGAGGTCGCGATCAAGATGTGCCTGCAGTACTGGCGCTCGCTGGGGCGCCCCCATAAGCACCGGCTGCTCACCTGGCGCGGCGGCTACCACGGTGACACCTTCGGTGCCATGAGCGTCTGTGATCCAGACGGCGGCATGCACTCGCTGTGGTCAGGAGTGCTGGCCCGGCAGGTGTTCATGCCGCGCCCGCCGGTCGGTCTGGACCCGGCGTACGTACAGCTGCTGGCCGACACTGTGGAGCGACACGCTGACGAGCTGGCCGCAGTGATCGTCGAGCCGGTTGTGCAGGGCGCTGGCGGGATGCGTTTTCACGACCCGCGCTACTTGCACGTCCTCCGGGAGATCACGTTGGCCCACGACGTACTGTTGATCTTCGATGAGATAGCCACTGGGTTCGGGCGCACCGGAGAGCTCTTCGCCGCCGGCCACGCCGGAGTCAGCCCGGACGTGATGTGCGTGGGCAAGGCGCTGACCGGCGGATATCTCACCATGGCCGCCGCACTGTGCACCGCGCGGGTGGCCGAGGGTATCTCCGGTGGTGAGGTCCCAGTGCTCGCTCACGGGCCGACGTTCATGGCCAACCCGCTGGCGGCAGCGGTGGCGTCGGCGTCGATCGACCTGCTGCTCGGGCAGGACTGGCGGGCCGAAGTGCGGCGGTTGGAGGCGGGGTTACGGGCGGGCTTGGCGCCGGCGGCGGAGCTGCCGGGGGTGGCTGAGGTCCGGGTGCTGGGCGCGATCGGGGTGGTGCAGCTCGACCACGACGTCGACCTGCCTGCCGCCACTGCCGCCGCGGTGGGGCAAGGTGTGTGGCTGCGCCCATTCCGCGATCTGGTCTACACCATGCCGCCGTATGTCACCGGCGACGACGACCTGGCGCAGATCGCTCGCGGGGTGCTCGCCGCGGTCGGTGCCGGCTGACCTGTAGCCGATGTCGACCGTGTGAACATCGTAAGTAGTTCAGCCTATCCTTACCTGGATTTAAAACCCTGGCACTACCATCGATGGTGACGGGGAGAAACCAAGTTGTCACGGTCAATGACGTCCGCCGCCCCGGACCGGCCGGCGATCGTCGGGGTATCGCAGCGCGGCGATGCACTGATGTGGCTCGGACGGATGTGGACACTCGCATACCCGCCGATCCGGAGGCCGTCTCTTGGTACCCCCCATTCCCGCTCGCACTCCGTTGCCCGCCGCACACCATCGCGCGTGGACGGTGCTGCGGCACGACGTTGCGGCCTCGCTCGTGGTGTTCCTCGTCGCGGTGCCGCTGTCCCTCGGTATCGCGGTGGCGACTGGTGCGCCAGTAATGGCGGGGCTTATCGCCGCAGTCGTGGGCGGGATCGTGGCCGGACTGCTCGGCGGGTCATCCTTGCAGGTCAGCGGCCCCGCTGCTGGGCTCACCGTAGTGGTGGCCGATTTAATCGTGCAGTTCGGCTGGGGCGTCATGTGCGCCATCACGGTGGCCGCCGGGCTGCTGCAGGTGGTGTTCGGTTTCAGCCGGGTGGCCAGGGCGGCGCTCGCGATCTCCCCGGCGGTGGTACACGCGATGCTCGCCGGCATCGGGATCACGATCGCGCTCGGCCAGTTGCACGTGCTGCTCGGCGGATCCGCCCGAACCGACGCGATCACGAACATCATGGAACTGCCCACCCAGCTCGCCGATGTTCATGATCACGCGGCGCTGGTGGGACTCGCCGTGATTGCGGTGCTGTTGATCTGGCCCAGGTTGCCGCACCCGTTGTCGAGCATCCCGGCGCCCCTGGTGGCAGTGGTCGGAGTGACGGCGCTAGCCACGATGCTTGCGCTGGACGTCGAGCGGGTGACCCTGCCCGGCTCATTGCTGGCCTCGTTGAACTTGCCGGACGTACCGGGTGGCAGCTGGGGTGGTGTGCTTACCGGTGTGCTCACCGTGGCAGTGATCGCCAGCGTGGAAAGCCTGCTTTCAGCCGTGGCGGTGGACAGGATCGCCAACAGGGGGAAGACCAACTTCGACCGGGAGCTCGTTGGCCAGGGTGCGGCGAACACCTTGTCGGGGTTGTTGGGTGGCTTGCCGGTGACCGGTGTGATCGTTCGTGGATCCACCAACGTCGCCGCAGGAGCGCAAACCCGCGCATCAGCGGTGCTGCACGGCATGTGGGTACTGCTGTTCTCGGTGCTGCTCGTCGGGTTGATCGAGATGATCCCGTTGGCCGCGCTCGCCGGACTGCTGGTGGTGATCGGTGTCGGGCTGGTCAAGCTGACGGACCTGCGTACCGCCCACCGGCAGGGCGAGCTGGCGATTTACCTGGTCACGATGGCCGGTGTGGTGTTTCTCAACCTCTTGGAGGGTGTGCTCATCGGGCTTGGGCTGTCGTTGCTGCTGGTGTTACGCCGGGTGGTCTGGTCGGTGGTGCACGCGCAGCCGCTAGGGCCGCCGTCGGATGGGGAGCCCGCCTGCTGGCGGGTAGTGGTCGAGGGCACCTTGAGCTTCCTGTCCGTGCCCCGGCTGTCCCGAGTACTGGCCCAGGTACCCGCCGGCAGCCATGTCGTCATCGAGATGGTGGTCGACTTTCTGGACCACGCCGCTTATGACCACCTCGCCGCGTGGCAGCGGCAGCACGAGTGCAACGGTGGCACCGTCGTTGTGGATGAGGTGGGGCCGGCGCGGCACAACGGTGACGGCGGCAGCGGCCTTGCCCGGCGGGCGCGCATACCCGCGTTGCCGCGCGCTTTCTCGCCATGGTGGGCGTGGCAGGTCCACCGTGACGACCACGACGCCTTGCAACCGCTGCTTGCCGGGGTGCGTGAGTACCACCGCCGTTCGGTGCCTGAGGTGCTACCGCACCTGGAGAAGTTGGTGGCGGGACAACGTCCCCGGGCATTGTTTCTCACCTGCGCCGATTCGCGTGTGGTGCCCAACGTGGTCACCAGTAGCGGCCCCGGGGATCTGTTCACGGTACGCAATCTCGGCAACCTGGTGCCGCCACCAGGGCACGAGTCCGACTCGTCAGTCGCCGCGTCGCTGGAGTACGCGGTGAACCACCTCAAGGTGCCCTCGATCCTGGTCTGTGGGCATTCCGGCTGCGCGGCGATGCATGGCCTGCTCGCCAGCGGGACCGTCACGGGGTCCCTGGGCCAGTGGTTGCGGTGGGGTCTGCCGAGTCTGACGGCCATGCGCAGCGGCCACCCGGTCGGTGTTGCGGCGACTGCGGAGGGCCGGGATGAGGTGGACCGGCTCGCTATGGTCAACGTCGCCCTTCAAGTAGAGACGCTGCGCACGCACCCCGCGGTACGCGACGCCATCGCCGCCAGCCGAGTTCAGGTCGCGGGTTTGTTCCTGGACCTGTGCACCGCACGCCTGCTGCTGCTCGACTCAGCGGCTGAGCGTTTCGTGCCGGTGCCCGACGAGCACCTTCCCGGCGGTCTGGCGGTCCCTGGCGTAGCCACCCAGACGACGTAGCCACGGCGGTTGCGGAGCCACCCGACATTGCTCGACCGGCGCATCGTAGTCTCGCTGGTCGTGGCGGTGTATCCATAGTGACCGGAGCCCAGGACTGGCTGGACCAGGTATCCGCCGGGCATCGGGCCGCTGGGCTGAAGCGGGTACTCCGGCCGCGGCCCGCGCTGGAGACGGTGGTCGACCTCGCATCCAACGATTACCTAGGTTTGGCTAGGGATCCCCGGGTGGTGCAAGGCGCGGTGCATGCGGCGCGTATCTGGGGTACCGGGTCGACGGGATCGCGCCTGATCACCGGCTCCACCGAGCTGCACACACAGCTGGAGGACGAGCTCGCCGCATTCTGCGGCGCGCCGGCGGCCCTGGTGTTCTCCTCGGGTTACACCGCGAACCTCGGCGCGGTGACGGCGCTGTCCGGCTCGGGCAGTCTCGTCGTGTCCGACGCCGCGAGCCACGCCTCGCTGGTGGACGCATGCCGGCTGTCCCGGGCGCGGGTCGTGGTGACCCCGCACGGTGATGCCTGCGCGGTCGACGCCGCGCTGGCTAGCCGAACTGAGCAACGGGCGCTGGTCGTCACCAACTCAGTGGGAAGCGTCACCGGTGACCTCGCGCCGCTGGCGGAGTTGCACGCGGTCTGCCGGCGGCATGGCGCGGTTCTGCTGGCCGATGAGGCGCACGCGCTCGGGGTGCGCGGACCTGGCGGGCGCGGATCGCTCGCTGAACATGGTCTGGCCGGCGAGCCGGATGTGGTGGCCACGGTCACCCTGTCGAAATCGCTGGGCAGCCAGGGCGGGGCGGTGCTGGCTTCTCACGCGGTGGTTGACCACCTTGTCAACACGGCGCGCAGCTTCATCTTCGACACCGGCCTGGCGCCCCCAGCTGCCGGCGCGGCACTGGCGGCATTGCAGGTATTGCGCGGCGAGCCTGTGTTGCCACGCCGGGTGCTCGACGCTGCCGCTGCCATCGCCACCGCAGCCGGTGCAACTGCGCCGACGTCCGCGATGGTCTCAATCATCCTCGGTGAGCCGCAGCGCGCGGTCGACGCCGCCGCGGAGTTCCTGCGCCACGGTGTGCGGGTGGGTTGTCTGCGTCCACCGTCGGTGCCGGCTGGGACCAGCCGGCTGCGGTTGACGGCCCATGCCGCGCTGACCGATCCAGACCTTGCGCAGGTGGCCCAGGTGCTCGCTGCGGTACTGGCCGGCGCGGTCAGGTGACCGTCGTGGTGGTGACCGGGACCGGAACCGGCGTCGGCAAGACGACGGTGACATCGGCAATCGCTGCACTCGCCGTCGCGGCCGGCCGTCGAGTGGCGGTCCTCAAACCCGCCCAAACGGGCATCGACGCGGCACAGCTGGGCGACGTCGACGAGGTGCGGCGTCTCGCGGGTCCTTCGGTCACGTGCCGGGAGCTGGCCCGCTTCCCCGCCCCGCTCGCACCGGCGCGCGCTGCCCGTCTTGCTGGCTTGATCCCCGTGACAACCGCCACCACGGCGTCGGTGGCCCGCGAACTGGCCGTCGAGCATGATCTTGTGCTGGTGGAGGGCACCGGCGGTTTGCTGGTCCCGCTGGATGACAGCGGCGGAACGCTCGCCGACGTCGCCGCGGCCTTGTCGGCTCCGGTGCTCGTGGTGGTAGGCGCTGGTCTAGGCACCCTCAACCACACCGCGCTCACCGTGGAAGCGCTGCGCACCCGCCGCCTGGGCTGTGCCGGGATCGTGATCGGTGCCTGGCCCACCCAGCCTGACCTTGCTGCACGGTGCAACCTCATCGATCTGCCTGCCGTGACTGGGCTTCCGCTACTCGGCGTCGTACCAGGGGGCGCCGGCCACCTCACCCCAGCGGAGTTCCTGCCAGTAGCCCGCCGTGGACTCGAACCTGGGCTGCGAGCGCTGGATTGGTGGTCCTTGGAGACTGGCGCGACCGGTCAGTCCAGGTAGTCGCGCA
>JAICHZ010000028.1 GCA_025924655.1 Pseudonocardiaceae bacterium
ACCGGCGAGGACCACCAGCCCCCGCCCAGCTGGAGGAACACGGTCAGCGGAAGCAACGCCAGCAGAGCCCCGGCCGGGGACGGGATCCCGATGAAGAATTCCTTAGCGAACGGAAGCGCGTCGGAGTCGTCGAGCAGGGTGTTGAACCGGGCCAGCCGCAATACGACGCAGACGGTGAACACCAGCGCCACCGGCCATCCCACCCGGGCGCCATGCAGCGTCCAGACGAACAGCACGACCGCGGGTGCTACCCCGAAGGACACGCAATCGGCCAGCGAGTCGAGCTCGGCGCCGATCCGGGAGGTGGCGTCGAGCAACCGGGCCAGCCGGCCATCCAGCGAGTCCAGTACCGCCGCCACCCCGATCGCGGCGAGCGCGCCGGTGAAGTTGCCATCCAGGGCGAACTTCAGCGCCGACAGGCCCGAGCACAGCGCCAACACGGTGATGACGTTGGGTAGCAGACGGACCCCGGCGCCGGCGTGGGGCACGGGTTACGCCTCCGAGGCCGGGGGTAGCCGCGCGAGTGCGGTCTCCCCGCCCACGGCGTGCTGGCCCAGGTGCACCAGTACGGAGCTGCCGGGCGGCAGGTAGAGGTCGACCCGGGACCCGAACCGGATCAGGCCATAGGTGGCGCCGGCGGCCACCTTGTCTCCGGACCGTACCGAGCAGACGATCCGGCGGGCCACCAGCCCGGCGATCTGCACCACGACCAGGTCGTGGCCGGTCGTGGAGCGCAGCAGCATGCTGGAGCGTTCATTGGCCTCGCTGGCTTTGTCCAGGTCGGCGGACAGGAACTTGCCTGCCCGGTAGGCGACGTGGCAGACCTCGCCGTCGACCGGGATGCGCTGCACGTGCACGTCGAACACGGACAGGAACACGCTGACCCGCGGCCGCGGCCGGCTGTCGAGACCCAGCTCAGCGGGTGCCGGGGCGGGTGTCACGCTGCTCACGGTGCCGTCCGCGGGCGCCACCGCGAGGGTGTGATCCTGTGGCGTCACCCGGTGCGGATCGCGGAAGAACGCGGCGCAACAGGTGGTGGCCACGGCGCCCAGCGTGGCCGCGGTCGGGGACAGCGTGCGTAGCAGCAGCGTCGCGGCTGCCCCGGCGGCCACGAACGGCCGGCCAGCGGGATGCATCGGCGGGAGCGTCTCGCGGGTGAGATCCACCAGATGCCGCAGTGTCGCGGGAAACCGGGGAGACGCCATGCGTTTGCGAGATCCTCGACTGTTGTTGGTGAGCGATTACCCACCGTACGCCCATAGCGCGGCGGGGCGGTGGCCGGGGAAACGGCACCGGGAAACCCCCGTCCCCCGACGGAGGCCCCCGGTGACCGTCAACCGTTCGTCTGCTCCCCAGCTTCCCGAACGGTTATCTCCCAGCGCGCTCCTGCGCCCCCCGACGACGCAGGAACCCAACGCCATTCTGGGACGGATAGCTCACTGAGCCTTTGTTCACACTCAGTGTGCTTGGCCTTACCCGCGATTCACAAGGTCTGTCCGGGTGTCGTGGTTTTCTCACACCTGGCAGGTCAGGCCGCGCCGGTGCACCAGACCTCAACCTGTTCGCCTGCTTCGAGATGCGCCGTGGTCTCCGGGATGTCGATCAGGCAGTTCGACCTGGCCAGCGCGCCGAGCAGGTGCGAGCCGGGGCCACCGACCGGGACGACGGTGCCGGCGCCCGGATCGAACGCGCCGCGCCGGAACTGCCGCTTGTCCGCTGGTGACTCCAGGGCCTCGATCAACCGGGCCATGGCCCGAGGCCGCTGCGCCGGAAGTCTCATCGCGGCCCGCAGCGCCGGACGGACGAACACCTCGAAGGACACCGAGGCGCTCACCGGGTTGCCGGGCATCGCCGCCACCGGCACCCCACGGTAGCGACCGACACCCTGCGGGGCGCCGGGGTTCATCGCCACTTTCGCGAAGTCCACGCCGTGGCCGGTCATGGCGGTCTTGACCACCTCGTAAGCCCCAGCGCTGACCCCGCCGGAGGTCACCAGCAGATCCATCCCGGCCAACCGGGGGGCCAGCGCGGCTTCCAGCGCGGCGACGTCGTCTGGTACGAAATGCATCAGCTGCGCCTCGCCGCCGGCCTCGCGAACCGCGGCGGCGAGCATCGTGCCGTTCGACTCGTAGATCTGTCCGTGCTGCAGCGGGGTGCCCGGTACGACCAGTTCCGAGCCGGTGGACAGCACCAGCACCCGGACTCGACGGTGCACCGGCAGCTCGGCGTAGCCGACCGCGGCTGCCACTCCGAGCTGCGCCGGCCCCAGCACCGTACCCGCGGGCAACACCTCCTCGCCTGCTGTCACGTCGCCGCCGGTCAGCCGCACGCTGTCGCCAGCCGCGCGCGCGGCGAAGATCTGCACCTGGTGGCGGCCACCGTCGGTGAGCTCCACCGGCACCACCGCGTCCGCGCCCGGCGGGATCGGGGCGCCGGTCATGATCCGATGCGCGGTCTGCGGCGCGAGCGTGGGCGAGTCGGTGCGCCCGGCTGGGATGTCCTCGGTAACCGGCAGCGCAACCGGCGCATCGCTGGTGGCGCTGGTGATGTCCGCCGAGCGCACCGCGTAGCCGTCCATCCCAGAGTTGTCGAACGGCGGAAGCGGCACCGCTGCGGTGATCGGCTCGGCCAGTGCGAGGCCGGCGCACTCCACCAGCGGCAACCGGATCACGGCAGTGGCGGCCAGCAGGGCGGCCACCACCCGGCCGTGCTCGTCGACGGATCGGGGTTTCTGCGCGATGGTCACCCCAGGCATCCTGCCCGGTGCCCGCGACGCGACCTAGCCGAGGTAAGTGTTCCCCCAGCAGGGCACCGCCGGCAGGCGCGGCAGCTTGCACTCGAAGGAACCGAGTGCTAAACCTGAGTTAGCACTCAGTCCCTTCGAGTGCCAGTTTGACAACACTGAGGTCGGGACGGTGAGTCCGGCACGCGCTGGACGTCCGTCGCGGGCACCGAGCCTGGCCGAGCACTGTGTCCTTGCCGCGGACACCCCGCGGCGCCCATGACCGGAGGACCACACCGCAATGGCCAAAATGATCGCGTTCGACGAGGAAGCCCGTCGCGGTCTTGAGCGCGGGATGAATCAGCTCGCCGACGCCGTCAGGGTGACGCTCGGCCCTAGGGGCCGCAACGTCGTTCTGGAGAAGAAGTGGGGTGCCCCCACCATCACCAACGATGGTGTGAGCATCGCCAAGGAAATCGAGCTCGAAGACCCCTGGGAGAAGATCGGGGCCGAGCTCGTCAAGGAAGTTGCCAAGAAGACCGATGACGTCGCAGGTGACGGCACCACCACCGCCACCGTGCTGGCCCAGGCGCTGGTGCGCGAGGGCCTGCGCAACGTCGCGGCCGGCGCCAACCCGCTGGCTCTGAAGCGGGGCATCGAGAAGGCCGTCGAGGCCGTCTCGGCGCAGCTGCTGAACTCGGCCAAGGAGGTCGAGACCAAGGAGCAGATCGCGGCCACCGCCGGGATCTCCGCTGCTGACCCGTCGATCGGTGAGCTCATCGCCGAGGCGATGGACAAGGTCGGCAAGGAAGGCGTCATCACCGTCGAGGAGAGCCAGACCTTCGGCCTCGAGCTCGAGCTCACCGAGGGCATGCGCTTCGACAAGGGCTACATCTCGCCCTACTTCGTCACCGACCCGGAGCGTATGGAGACCGTCCTCGACGACCCGTACATCCTGCTGGCCGCGACGAAGGTTTCGGCCGTCAAGGACCTTCTCCCGATCCTGGAGAAGGTCATGCAGTCCAACAAGCCCCTGATGATCCTCGCTGAGGACGTCGAGGGCGAGGCGCTGGCCACCCTGGTCGTCAACAAGATCCGCGGCATCTTCAAGTCTGTCGCGGTCAAGGCACCTGGCTTCGGCGACCGCCGCAAGGCGATGCTGGCCGACATCGCCATCCTCACCGGTGGTGAGGTGATCAGCGAGGAAGTCGGCCTCAAGCTGGAGAACACCGACCTGTCGCTGCTGGGCCGCGCTCGCAAGGTCGTCATCACCAAGGACGAGACCACCATCGTCGAAGGTGCCGGCGACCCCGAGCAGATTCAGGGCCGGGTCAACCAGATCCGCAATGAGATCGACGCTTCGGATTCCGACTACGACCGCGAGAAGCTGCAGGAGCGGCTGGCCAAGCTGGCCGGCGGCGTGGCAGTGATCAAGGCCGGGGCGGCCACCGAGGTCGAGCTCAAGGAGCGCAAGCACCGCATCGAGGACGCGGTGCGTAACGCTAAGGCTGCCGTCGAAGAGGGCATCGTCGCCGGTGGCGGCGTCTCGCTGATTCAGGCAGGGGCGCTGGCGTTCGAGAAGCTGGAGCTGACCGGTGACGAGGCGACCGGTGCCAACATCGTCAGGGTTGCTCTCGAGGCTCCGTTGAAGCAGATCGCTATCAACGCTGGTCTCGAGGGTGGCGTGGTGGCCGAGAAGGTTCGCGGCCTGCCTGCCGGGCACGGCCTCAACGCCGCCACCGGCGAGTACGAGGACCTGATCAAGGCCGGCATCATCGACCCGGCCAAGGTCACCCGGTCCGCGCTGCAAAACGCGGCGTCGATCGCGGCGCTGTTCCTCACCACTGAGGCTGTGATCGCTGACAAGCCGGAGAAGCACCCGGCACCGGCGGGCGGCGGCATGCCCGACGGCGGCGGCATGGACTTCTGACACATCCCGTAGTCCCCCGCAGGGGCCGATCCCATCTCCAGGGGACCGGCCCCTGCGGCATTTTCAGGGTGCCGCCCGCTACCCCGAATCGGGTGGTGCCTACCGCTACGGCCGCCATCGGCTGGGACCGGTCTGGGGTTTTCTGGCCGGTTGGGGCTTCGTGATGGGCAAGACGGCCGGCTGCGCGGCGATGGCGCTGACCTTCGGTGCCTACACCTGTCTGCTCACCCCACCGCACCGGCAGTAGCCGCGCGGTGAACTACCTCGGGATCGCCAGGACCGCAAGCGTGACCCGGGTCCTGGTCGCACTGTCGTTGCTGGCCTTGACCGCGGTCGTCGTGGCTGCTCTGGCCGATCAATCGCCGGTCTGGTGGGCAGCGATGTAGCTCTGTGCATCCGGTGCCATGAACAGCGGCTTGACCTCCCGGAGCCCGCCGAGCAGGGCGGCATCGGGAATATCGACCGAGGCCTCCCGGCTAGCCGGGGAGCCCGGCTTTGCGAAATCCAGATCGGCGACCAGTCCGTCGGTAGTGATGTTGGTGCTCTGCAGTATCGCCTCCTGGATCCCGGACCGGCTCATGTCCCCGTTGGTGCAGGCGCGCTTGAGCCACTGACCCCAGATCTTGCCGATGGCATAGCCATAGGGCACCCCGCTGTTGGGCAGCTGCAGGTAACCGGCCTGCTGGTACGCCACGGCGACGTGCTCCGCCCTGGGTGCAACGGCGGAAAACGGCACCGAGCTGTCCAGCACCGAAAGGTTGCCCAGCGCACCAGCAGCTGGGCCGAACAGCAGCTGCGGGCTGAACGCCGCACTATTGGCAATCATCGGCACGTTGAGTCCCAGCTGCTGGTTGGCCGTGAGAGCCGCCGCGGTCTGGTCGGGCGCGGTGCTCAGGGCGATCGCCGTCACCCGGGGTGAGCCGGCGAAAGCGCCCACAAAGGCGCGCATATCCGTTGTCGTAGCGGTGACCTTGGCATCACGCAGCGTCAGATGGTGGCGCTGGGCGAAATACTTGGCGCCGCGCAGACCGTTGGCGCCGTACTCGCCGTCGAGCCAGAGCTGCCCGACGGTGTCGCCGTCGTGGATCTTGCCCTGTTCCATCAGGTAGGACAGGCCGTTGATCATCTCGATGTCGTAGGTGCTGGCCGGGACGATCACATACGGGTTGCCCAGCAACTCCGACGATTTCGACAGCGCTATCGCGGTGGTCTCGTTATCAAGCAAGCTCTGGCTCAGCGCCGTGCTGACCGACGAGCCGGCGATCTGCATGAAGCCCAGCACGGTGGGTTCCAGAGCGGCGTACTCGGTTTTCGCCTTGCCCACGTCGTCTTCGTCGTCGCGGATCTCTAGCTTGATCTTTCGACCGCAGATCCCACCCCGTGCATTGGTCTCGTTGACCCACAGCTGCTGACCGTGCACCACTCCGCTGCCGAGATCCTTGAACGGGCCGGAGTACTCGGTCAGCGCACCGAGGGTGATTTCGGTCCGGGTGACGCCGAAGTCGGTGGTGAGGTCTTTGGGCTTAGCGTGGGCAACCGACGGCGCCGCGGTCGAGCAGCCGGCCAACGCGAGTGCGCTTGCCAACGCCACAGCCGGCACAGCGAGCGCACGCCGCATCTCATCGTCCCTTCGTCACCATCCACTGCCGCCGGTCCCGCTAAGAAGACAACGCGGCTGGGATTACCGCAGTGACGGCCCAAGCGGATAGACCATGTCCGGCCGTGACGAGCCACCCTCGCGGCAGGTCGTGGAGCTACTCCGGCGACCGTTGCGCGTGGAGCGTGCGTCGAGACCCCGGTGCCGCGGCGCCCCGCGGACGGCACCGGCCTGGCCTCGCTACGGGCGGAGATCCAGGCCAACCTGCACCGTCCGTTCACTGTGGCCGGGTTGGCCGCTACCGCACACATCTCGCCGCGGACCTTCGCCCGCCGCTTCGTCGCGGCGACCGCTACCCCGACCGGTTACCGGCGGATGTTCGGCCACCTGGAGGGGGGCATCAGGGTGCAGTAGCAGTAGCCAGACAGCATCGTCCCCGACGCGACAGGTTTCAGCGCCATGAAGCGGTGCTTGCCATCGACACTATCGCGATGTATCGTGATCGTGTCGCCCAGTTAGGCGCGACGTATGTTCAGAGGAGAAGTCATGTATCCCGATCATCACTGGTACGGCGATCGTCTCGCCGACGGCCGTCCACACGGTCGACGACGCCACCATCCCGATCACCCCGCACGGCCTGACGGGCCAGGCGGTCACAGAACACGCGGCGGCCGTCTTCATGGTGCAGGCCGCGGGCGAGCCCAACGCGGCGACGTGCGCACAGCGTTGCTGCTGCTGCTCGCCGAGGAACCCATGCACGGTTACCAGCTCATGCAGGCGATTACCGAGCGCACCTCCGGCGCGTGGCGACCCAGCCCCGGAGCCATCTACCCCACCCTCAGCCAGCTCG
The DNA here is from genome assembly GCA_025924655.1 of Pseudonocardiaceae bacterium. Lineage (GTDB taxonomy): Bacteria > Actinomycetota > Actinomycetes > Mycobacteriales > Pseudonocardiaceae. The sequence continues at coordinate 7,100 of JAICHZ010000028.1, forward strand.
AAGACGAAGGCCTGATCGACACCGTCGCCCAGGGCGGCCGCAAACTGGCCACCCTCACTGACGCCGGCCAAGCGTACCTGCAGGCTCTCGGCGAACCGATGCCCGACCCGTTCGCCGAGTTCACCGCACGTTGCGGTAGCGGCAGCGACCTTCGAGGCGCTCTCGAGGAGCTTCGCTACCCCATCCGGCAACTTGCGATGGGTGACGCCCAGCAGGTACAGGATGCTCGACGGGTCCTGGCCGAGGCGCGCCGCTCGCTTTATCTCATCCTCGCTGGCGCGCCGACTCTTGACGAAGCGGCCAGCGACCAGTGATCGAGTAGGTCATCCACGGCGCAGTCGAGCGCCCACGCCAGACAGATAGACGCCCAGGCCGAAGATCAGTACCGCGATCGGGACGTGCGCGGTGATCAGCTCATTCGCGTCACCTTTTGTGATCGCCTCGCCCAGTCCCGTTTGGACGACTATCAGCACGAACAGGCCAAGTGCACCCAACGTGACGGCCGAGCTCGCACGCCGCAGCGCGACCGCTGCCGCTGCAGTGGCCAGCGCAAGGACGACGACGACGAAGGCACCGATCTCGTGCACGGTCACCCAATTCTGCCGTCCAGGGCGGCCGATGAACTCCCCTGCCCACACCGCTTGCAGAAGCACTCCGAGCAGCGTCAATCCATTCAAGATCGAAAATATCCGGACCGTGCCAGGAGAGGCGCTCATCGTGTACTCCCGAACGATAGTTTCATGGGTGGGGGTGGCGATCGGGTGCCGCAAGATCACCGCACAGTCGACCACCTCTCCTCGGGTCACTGCAGTTCTATCGCAAGTACAGACAGTAGCGATAGCTCACGCTGGCCACCGACATTGTTGATTTGACGGCGGTGCTTGCTCGTCTGGAGGATTTTGCCCATGCGTCCTGTCCGCGATCAGACCGTGCTCGTCACCGGCGCCACCGACGGGCTCGGTAAGGCGCTGGCCACTGAGCTTGCCCGTGCTGGCGCCACCGTCATCGTCCACGGTCGCGACAACAACCGCGGTAAAGCGACCCTCGCTGAGATCACCACGGCCACCGGCAACGACCGGTTGCACTGGTATCAGGCCGACCTCGCGCACCTCGACCAGATCCGCGACCTTGCCGCCGCCGTCGCTGCGGACAATCCGCGGCTGGACGCGCTGGTCAGCAACGCGGGGATCGGTACCTCACCCGGCGGGCGGCAGGAGAGCGCCGAGGGGATCGAACTGCGCTTCGCCGTGAACTACCTCGCGGGCTACCTACTCATCCGGCTGCTACTGACCACCCTGCGCGCCTCTGCGCCGGCTCGGATCGTGCAAGTCAGCTCCGTGGGGCAGGCACCGATCGACTTCGACGACGTCATGCTCACCCGCTCCTACAGCGGCGGGCAGGCCTACTGCCAGAGCAAACTGGCACAGATCATGTTCACCTTCGACCTGGCTGACGAGCTAGCCGGCACCGGAGTCACCGTCACCGCGCTGCACCCGGCCACCTACATGCCCACAAAGATGGTCGCGCGTCCAGTGAGCACACTGCAGTCCGGCGTTGACGCCACCCTGCGTCTGGTGATCGATCCGGTTCTCGACGGGGTCACCGGTCGTTACTACAACGGTCAGCGCGAGGCCCGTGCCGACCCGCAGGCCTACGATCCAGCTGCCCGCGCCCGCCTTCGAACGTTGTCCGATCAGCTCACCGGCCTTACCTCGGGGTCGTAACAAGCACTTATCGGGCTGGTGGTTCCGCCGAGGGCTCAGGTCTCGGGTCGGGGGGCCGCTTTTTTGCGGGCGGACCAGGTCGGCGCTGCGCGGCCTGCCGAGCGAGCCGACGGGCGAATGGATCGACCAGGCGTGGGGCCAGCGGGCCGAGCATGGCCATCATCAGCACGTAGGCGGCCACGGTGGGTGCGAACGTCGGGATCACCGAGGCGCCGACGAGGCCGGCGATGATGATGGAGAATTCCCCACGGGCGACCAGAGCGGCCCCGGCGCGCAGCCGGCCGGCAGGACCGACACCCGTGCGCCTGCCGACGATCCAGCCGGTTACCAGCTTGGTTGCGACGCCGACGATGGCGAGCACCGCGGCGGGCAGCAACTCTGATGGCAACGATGCAGGGTCGGTCGACAGGCCGAAGAACACGAAGAACACCGCCGCGAAGATGTCGCGCAGCGGGCCGAGTAACCCGCGGATGTGCTCGGCGACGTCCCCGGATAGCGCGATCCCGAGCAGGAACGCGCCGACCGCCGCCGACACGTGGGCCGCTTCCGCAGCGCCGGCGACCATCAGGGCAAGCCCGAGCACCCGTAGCAGCAGGACATCGTCGGAACGGGCGCCCACGAACCGGGTCACCCCCTCGCCGTGGCGCAGCGCGATGGTGAGCACCACCGCGAGCGTGCCGAGCGCGACGAGTACCGAGTACACCGCCGAGACGAGGCTGGAGGCGGCGATCAGCGCGGTGAGCACCGGCAGGTAGGCGGCCATCGCGAGGTCTTCGATCACCAGCACGCTGAGCACCGCGGGGGTCTCCCGGTTGCCCAGCCGGCCCAGGTCGGTGAGGACCTTGGAGATGATGCCCGACGAGCTGATCGCGGTGACCCCGAACATCGCCAGGGCCGCCAGCGGTCCCCAGCCCAGCACGGCCGCGAAGATGGCCCCTGGAAGGCCGTTGAGCAGCAGGTCGAGCAGCCCGACTGGGGCCTGCCGGCGCACGTTGGTGATCAGCTCATCGGCGGTGTACTCCAGCCCGAGTACCAGCAGCAGCAGGACCACGCCCACTTCTGAGCCGGTGGCGAAGAAACTCGCTGGCGCCTGCAGCGGCACCAGCCCACCGGTCCCGAAGGCCAGCCCGGCCAGCAGGTACAGCGGAATCGGGGACAGCCCGATCCGTCCGGCGAACCGGCCCACCGCACCCAATCCGAACAGCACGGCGCCGAGCTCGAGCAGCAGGCGTGCGGTCGGATTCACCAGAGCCCGACAGCTCGGAGCGGCAGTCCGCGATCACCCATCAGCCCGAGGCCAGTAGCGCTCGCACCGCGCTGACACCGTCCTTGGTGCCCACCACGATGAGTCGATCACCGGCCCGGAAACGGAAGTCCGGGGTTGGCGAGGCGAACACCTCGTCGCCGCGCAGTGCCGCCACGACCGAAGCGCCGGTGCGGGTACGGATGGCCGTATCCCCGAGGGTCGCGTTGACGAACGGAGAGCCGGGAGCGATGGGCAACCCGTCGGTGGCCAGGCCCTCAACCTGTTCGCGCAGTTTGGCGAACCGTTCGGTGATCCGCGGCGCGCCGAGCAGCTCCGCCACGACCTCACTTTCCTCGGACGTCAGCTCTATCGTGGCGGCGCATGCGTCGGAGTCCTCCTCGTCGTAAATCACCACGTGCCGGACGCCGTTGCGCTGCGAGATCACTCCGATCCGACGGCCCTGCGCAGTGACGAAGTCGTGACGCAGCCCAATTCCGGGCAACCGCGTCTCTTCGACTTCCACCTCCATCACGTATCCCTTCGCTCACAACTCAGTGCCCCCATGGTGGCCCACCGTCCAGGATCGGGCGTCCCCTGTGACGACAGCTGTTCGGCTAGTGCAGGCAGAATTCGTTGCTTCGGGATCAGCCATGACGAGGCACCACCCGCTCGGCTCGTCCAGCTCACGCAGCAGGGTCGCACCCTGCGCCGTCAGCTCTTTGGAACGGGCCCGGATGGCAGATTTGCGTTCTTCGCTGCCCCGAGCGACGTCAGGGGCGACCGCAGCCGGCGAGCGCCGTGAACTCGACAACACCGACGTTCCTGTCGGCGAAAATGTCCGTACTGTCGAGTTCACAGCAACGACCTACCGCAGCTACACGGTGAGGTGGTTGGCCAGCCGGGCCGCGATGACGGTGGGGCTGGGCAGCAGGGTGATCTCGTCGCGGACTTCCCGCGCTGCTTGGTCGAACTCCCCGGACAGCGCGCGGCGTAGGCCGTCCCGGATGGCTGTAGGCGCTGTGTCGGCGGTCGTCGCGCATCCCCGCTTAGACACAGCCGCGGCGTTGAGGAACTGGTCGGCACCCTGCGGAACGATCACCTGAGGCACACCGGCGGCCAGTGCGGACAAGGTGCTACCGGCGCCGCCGTGGTGGATGACGACCGAACAGCTGGGCAATGCGGCGGTCAGCGGCAGCCACCGGTACGCCCGCACCGACTCGGGTAACGGGCCGAGTTCGGCCGGGTCGCTGCCGAGGGCCACCAGGATATCCGGCGGCTCGGCGCAGACGGCGTCGACGAGGTCGCGGACCATCCCGATCCCACCCAACCGCGGCGCCACCGTACCCATCGTGATCAGAACCCGGGGCCGAGTCGGAGGGTCCAGCAACTCCTCGGGAACAACGGCACCACCGTTGTAGGGCACCGGCCGCATGATCCACCGGTCAGCGGCGGGTTCGGGGCCCAGGCTCGGCGGCGCGATGCGGATAATCGCGATCGGGTCGACCACCGGCTCGCCGGTCAGCCGGGGCCATATCTCACCGACGAACGCTGCGCCGTCGCCGACCAGGCCGATGCCGTGCTCGACGGCGGGTACGCCGAGCCGGGCGGCCACCACCGCACCGGCGACCTGCAACTCTCCGTAGACCACCACGTCGGGCCGCCAGCGCCGGGCCACGCGCTCGGTTCCCGCCAGCATCAGCTCACTGACCCGGGTGAACAACTGCACCGCGCGCTCCCACGTGACAGCTGGCGACGGATGCGGCGCCCACCCTCCGGTGCTCCGCCCCACCGACCGGAACACGTCGTACATGTCCACACCCGGGGCAACATCGACCGCCGTCAGGCCGGCGTTCGCGGCCCGCTGAACGCCGTCACCGGCACTGGCGACGAGCACGTCGTGGCCAGCCGAACGCAACGCCCACGTCACAGGCACCAGCGGGAAAACATGCCCGGTACCGGGCGAGGCCACCACCATCACCCGCATCTCGCAGCCCCTAACCGCGTCGAGGTGGCGACTCGGCCCTGGTCTTCTGACCCTCGGCAGGGCGCAACATCGTAATGAGTCCCTTGAGGGCTCGTTCGGCTTCGGTGCCGAACGGGGTGTCGGTGACCAGGTAGGTCCAGGTAGAGGTGGGTCGCTTGATCGTCGTGGCCAAGTCGCCGTCTTCGAGGTTCGTGGTGCTGAAGGTGGCTTGGGCGTCGCGTTCGACGTCGTCGGTGAACGTGCGGATGGCCCGCATCGCTTCTTGATGGAACTCGTCTAAGGGCGACAGCGCGGTGAGCCCTCTGGCGAGCGCGCGCAGGTGAATCCCTTCACGGAGTTCGGCGAGAAATGCGAGATGTTGGCTCCATCGCCGATCGAGGTGGCAAAGCCATATCTGGCGGGCAGCCTGGTCGACGGTTTCCTGGCCGAGGGTCGCGACCAGGGTGGTGTATCGATCGGGGCACCGGTGGGCGAGATCCTCCGACGCTAGCCGTGTGCGCAGAATCTGCTCGCGGTGATGGAGGACGCGGTCGCGTTGCTGATCGATGAGATGGTGGTAATGCCAGGTGGTCCGGTGGATTTTCAGGTTGTCCGCTTGCGCGATGCGTTGGGCTTGATCGACAGCCGAGGCAGTGCGTAGATCCTCGGCCGAGGTGGGGATACCAACGCCATGCCGGGTGAGGATCTCGTCGTCGAGGCTGGTGAAGAACTCGCTGCCGCCCGGGTCGCCCTGCCGTCCAGCCCGACCGCGGAGTTGGTCGTCGAGCCGGTTGCTGTCGTGACGCCCGTAGCCCAGCACATAAAGGCCGCCCAACCGCCCGGTGTCCACCAGCCGAATGTCGGTGCCGCAGCCAGCCATCTGGGTGGAGACCGTGATCCGCCCGATCTCGCCGGCCCGGGCGATGATGGCGGCTTCCTCAGCGTCATTTCGTGCGTTGAGTACCGCCGGATCCAATCCCACTTCTTGTAGAGCGGCGGCGAGCTCGTCGGAGGCTGCCACGCTTTGGGTACCGATCAGAATCGGGCGTCCGGTGGCGTGGACCATACGAATCCGCGCCACGGCCGCGTGACGACGCCGTTGGGCGGTGGCGTAAATCCGGTCTGGTGCGTCAATGCGGATGCACGGATCGTGCCGCGGCACAACCATGACCTCGAGCTGGTGGAATTCCCGCAGTTCGTCGGCAACCGCGACCGCGGTGCCGGTCATGCCGGCCACCAGGTGATAGCGGCGGACGAGATTGCCGATCGTGATCGAGTCGAGAACTTCCCCGGTAGGACTCGGGGGCACCCCTTCCTTCGCCTCGACAGCGGCCTGGATCCCATCTGGCCAACGCTGCAGCACCGCTACCCGACCGCGCGACGGGTTGATCAGCGCAACGGCGTCGTCGCGCACGATGTAGTCCACGTCCCGGCTCAGCAGCACCAGTGCGTGCAGCGCGACATTGATCCCAGCGAGTGTCTCAACGTGGGCTGAGGTGTAAAGGTTGATCCCGCCTAGTGCGTCTTCCACCACCGTTGCGCCGTGATCGGTCAACGCTACGTTGCGCCGCTCAGCATCAACCCGGTAGTCCCGGCCTGGGCGCAGCGTCCTTACCACGTCCATCATGATTGGGTCTATGCCCTGGGCGGGCATCGCGCCGGCTAACACGAGCGGCACTCTGGCTTCATCGATTACCACGGAGTCGATCTCATCGATTATCGCCACATCGAGTTTGGGCCCGACACGATCCGCGGCATCGGTGACCAACCGGTCGCGTAGCACGTCGAAACCGATCTCGCTGACCGCGCCGTAAGCCACTTGAGCCGAGTAGCTCTCGCGGCGGCGCCGTGATGAATGCGACTGCTGCACGCAGTCCACCGAGACCCCCAACAGCGCATATACCGGATGCATCCACTCGCAGTCACGTTGCGCTAGATAGTCATTAACCGATAGCACGTGCACCTGACGTCCCTGAGCGGCGAAACCGGCGGCGGCGATCGCGCCACACAGCGTTTTGCCCTCCCCAGTGGCCATGTCGAGTACGTGACCGGCCAGTAGACCCAGCACACCCAGCAACTGCTCGTCGAACAACCGGAGACCCAGCGCCCGCCGGACGGCTTCCCGACCCGCCGCGCAGAACTCGGCCAGCCGATCGTGGGAGCGCTCCGGCCCGTGCGCAACGAACATCGCTCGCACCGACTCGGCCAGCTCAGCGTCGGTGACCCGCCGGTACCGTTGCTCCCAGGCGCCCGCACCGTCGACGACCGGCTGGAATTGGCGCACGGCCACCGATCCGGGACGCTGCAGAAACCGTCGTATGCAGTCCCGGACCGCAGCAAGCACCACCGCCGCACCGTACCAACGCCGGCGGCTTGTCGGTCCGGTCAGACCACGTCAGACAGGGTGACGCCAAAATCGTGTCGTACTGGGCAATCGACATTTGCTTGCCGTTGATGCGCTTGGCCGGAAGCCTGGCGTCCGTGGGGCTCACGCTGACCGGGATCAACAGGTATCCGATCAAGTCCTGCCGCGGCCACGGCTTGACCCACGTCGTGGTCGAGCCGTGGGGTCTGGCCGGTGATCGGCGGTGGATGCTCGTCGACGACGAAGGCCGTGTGGTGACGGCCCGGGAGTACCCGCAGCTGGTGCTGGTCACCCCGGAGTTCGACGTCGACGGGTTACTGGTGAAGGCGCCTGACGTCGATCCGCTGCTGGTCGGCACGCCGGATGCGTCGATGGTCACCGACGTCCGGGTCTTCTCCAGTGAGCTGACAGCCGCGCCCGCATCGGACCAGGCTCATGCCTGGTTCAGCGAGGTGGTCGGTAAGCCGGTCCGACTGGTGTACCTCAAGGACCCCGCGCAGCGCCGGCCGAACCCCGCGTACAGCCGCGAGCATGATCGGGTGTCTTTCGCCGACGGTTACCCGATGTTGCTTGCTACCGAAGGATCCCTGACCGCCCTGAACGATCTCATCGCAGCGGGACCGCGGCACGAAGAGGGGCCCGTGCCGATGACGCGATTTCGCCCCAACCTGGTCGTCGCCGGCGCATCCGCCTGGGATGAGGACGGCTGGCGGGTGCTGCGCATCGGAGCCGCCAGCTTCCGCGCGGTGAAAGCCTGCGACCGCTGCGTGCTTACGACGATCGACCCCGGCACGGCGCGCAAGGGCAAGGAGCCGCTTGCGACGCTGGCTCGTCATCGGCGGTGGGACGGCAAGATCTGGTTCGCGATCAACCTCATCCCGGACACACCCGGCGCCACCCTGCATGTCGGCGACTGCGTCGAGGTCATCGAGCGCTCTCAGTAAAAGGTCTGGGGATCGACCAGGTTGTGCAATGGAAGACCGTTGAGGTAACGGCTGAGGTTACCGACGAACTGCTCCACGATCCGCTCGTTTTCGTGTATCGATAGCGCGGCGGTGTGCGGACTGAGTAGCACGTTGTCCAGCGTCCACAATGGGCTGTCCGCCGGGAGCGGCTCGGTGGCGAACACGTCCAGCGCCGCCCCCGCGATCCGTCCGGCGGTCAGCGCCTCCACCAGCGCGGTCTCGTCCATCGTGGTGCCCCGGCCGACGTTGACGACCGCAGCGTGCGAAGGCAGCATCTCGAGCAGCGCCCGGTCAAACAGCCCCTCGGTCGCGGGAGTGCCGGGAAGGCACAGCACCACCGCATCCGCCCGGCCCACCAGCTCCGGCAGTTCAGCGGTCGCATGCAGCTCGTCGACGTCGTCGTCACGTTCGCCGGCCGCCGCGTGGTGTCGGACCCCGATCGTTCGCATGCCCAGCCCGCGGGCCAGCCGGGCGACTTCCCGGCCGATCCCGCCCAGCCCGACGATCAGCAGGGTGCCGCCGCGCAGCTCGCGGACCGGAGAGTGGTGCCAGCGACGGGCGGTCTTGTCCGCCATCAGCCGGGGCAGATCCTTGGTCACCGCGAGCAGCCCGAACATCGCCCACTCGGCAAGCTGTGCGGCGTGCACACCGCGTGCCTTGGTGATCATCACCCGGCGTCGCTCGGCGGCGGTGAGCTCGGCATGACGCAGCAACTCGCCAGCCCCGGCGGCGGTGCCTTGCACCCAGCGCAGCCGCGGGCAGCTACGCACCACGGCCGCCAGAGCGGCGGGCGTCTCGCCCGCAACGCCGAAGTGCACGTCGGCGCCGGCGAGCATCGCGGTGAACTGCTCCTCACCGGCGGCGCTGCGGCGGAAGTCCGGATCGCCCGCGTGGTCGTTGGGGTATCGCGCCGGTGGCAGGAGGTCCGGCTGGTAGTGCACCCGGGCGGTCGGCTGCGCTGCGCGGATGACGTCGACGAGCTCGGCCTGCAGCGGTGTGGCGATAGCGATCTCAACGGCCGGATCCTTCGACATGGCGCGCCTTTCGTGAGGAGAATGGTCGTGGGTTACCCGGCCCGGTCAGGTGTGCCGGTGCACAACGCCGCCGAACCCCGCGCGCAGGCGATGCTTGACATCCTCACGAGCCAGAATTCGCTACGCGGTCCTCTACCGGATCAGCAACGCCAAAAGCCTCGGCTTCGCCTCAGGTGCACAAACCACGATCATGAGCAGCGGCTTCGCTTGATCCGAGGATCCGGCGGCCCGTGAGAGGATGCGACGATGATCGCCGGACTGCTGTTGGCGGCCGGGGCCGGGCGACGCTATGGCATGCCCAAGGCCCTGGTCGACGGTGGCGCCTGGTTGCGCCGAGCGGTAGCCACCCTGACCGACGGTGGGTGCGACTCGGTGCTCGTCGTGGTCGGCGCGCAGGCCGACCGAGTCGTCCCGCTGGTGCCGGAAACCGCCAGCACGGTGCTGGCCGCGGATTGGGCGCAGGGAATGGGTGCCTCGCTGCGCACTGGTCTGGCCGAGCTGCTCCGAAGCGCGCCGCCGCAGGTGCAGGCCGCGCTGGTGCACTTGGTAGACCTACCCGACGTCGATGCCGCAGTGGTCCGCAGGCTCGTCGCACTGGCTGGTCCTGCAGTGGTCGCCCGAGCGGGGTTCGAGACTCAACCCGGCCATCCGGTTCTGCTCGGCCGGCAACACTGGGCCGACATCGTCGCATCGGCGCAGGGCGACCGGGGGGCCCGAGATTGGCTGGCGCAACGCCACGACCTGATCGTCGTGGACTGCTCCGATCTGGCCAGCGGGATCGATGTGGACACGCCTGGCTCTACCCCGTAGCCCTGAGGGAATAGGCAACAACCTGAGGGAATAGATCGCGGCGCTGCGGCGTCGTGGGGAGAAAAGTCGTTGTGGGTGAACCGGCCCGCGGGCCGGCCCGAATACTCTCTAATTGGGATACACCTGTGGTCATCCGGAAGGTCAGCGCGAGGAGGGTTTGCGGTGCGTGAGGTGCTCGACGAACTGGTAGCGGAGTGGCGCCAGGGCAAATCGACCGCAGTGGGCACAGTGGTGTCCACCTACCGCTCGGCGCCGCGCCCGGCTGGAGCGTCGATGCTGGTGACCTCGGACGAGCGGGCCGTCGGCAGCGTCTCCGGTGGCTGCGTGGAGGGCGCGGTTTTCGAGCTGGGACAGCAGGTGCTCGCCGACGAGGCCCCAGTTCTGCAGCGCTACGGCGTCTCCGATGACGCTGCGTTCACCGTCGGCATCACCTGCGGCGGCATCATTGACGTGTTCGTCGAGAAGGTCGACCCGATTCACTTTCCGGAGCTCGACGACGTGGCCACCTCGGTGGCGAAGAAGGAGCCGGTCGCGGTCGTCACCGTGGTCGCGCATCCAGACCCCGAGCGCGTCGGTCTGCGCATGGTGGTCTGGCCCGACCGGCACACCGGCACGGTGGGCTCGCCGCAGGCCGACGAGGCGATTCTCGAAGACGTCCGCGGCGCCCTTGCCGCCGGTCGGGTGGTCACCTTGCACTATGGCCCCGAAGGGGAGCGCCGCGGCGAAGGCATGGACGTGTTCGTCAACTCCATGCAGCCGCCGCCCCGGATGCTGGTGTTCGGCGCGATCGACTTCGCTGCCGCGATGGCCCGGGTGGGAGTGCTCCTCGGCTACCACACGACGGTATGTGACGCGCGACCGGTGTTTGCCACCAAGAGCCGGTTCCCCGACGCGCACGAGGTCGTCGTGAACTGGCCGCACCGGTACCTCAAGGAAGAGGCCGAGGCCGGGCGGATCGACCAGCGGACCGTCATCACCGTGCTCACCCACGACCCGAAATTCGACGTGCCGGTGCTGGTCGAAGCGCTGAAACTGGACCTCGCCTACATCGGCGCGATGGGATCGCGTAAGACCCACCGCAACCGGGAGGAGCGGCTGCGCGAGGCGGGCGTGACCGACGAGCAGCTCAAGAAGATCGCCTCGCCGATCGGGCTTGACCTGGGTGCCCGCACGCCCGAGGAGACCGCAGTGGCCATCGCCGCCGAGATAATCTCGCTGCGCTGGGGCGGTGGCGCCACCGGCGGCGGCGCCACCCGGCTAGCCAACGCCGAGGGCCCGATCCACGGCGCAAATCCCATCGCCGAACCCGAGCCGGTCAAGGCATAACAGTACCGCGGCGGCGAACTGTTCATGATCATGGTTTGGGTGCCTGAGGCGACAATTCTTGTCGCGTAGCGCACCCAAACCGTGATCATGCTCTGATGGGGGAGTCGTGTTGCGGCAGCTGGTGACGTCCGGGTCGCCGTTCGAGAAGACCATTGGGTTCTCCCGGGCGGTCCGCGTCGGCGACCGGGTGCTGGTATCGGGCACTGCGCCGGTATGGCCCGACGGCTCGTGCCCAGACGACGCGGCGGTCCAGACCCGGCGCTGCATTGAGATCATCGCGCAAGCGCTGGCCGAGGCTGGCGCGAGCCTGACTGACGTCGTGCGCACCCGAATGTTCCTCGTTGACTCGTCTGCCGCGGATGCCGTCGGCGCAGTACACGGCGAGCTGTTCGGCGAGGTCCGTCCGGCGGCCACCATGGTGATCGTCGCCGGGCTGCTCGACCCGCGCTGGAAAATCGAGATCGAGGCGGAGGCCGTGATCGCCAGCTGACGGGGCCGCGTCGCGGGCGAACGGGGCAGCGCGTCGAGTGCTCCGCGGTGACCGATCCGGGGCCGGTTTGGACCGACTGCTGTCCTGGACGTAAACTGTGCTGTCGGCGCGAGCTGCGCGCCGGTTCTAGCGTGTCTGCAGGTATCTGCGCAGGCTTCCTGCTTAGCAGTGCGTCCCCGCACTTCTTGTGATGCCTCCCCACGTCGTGGAACTGGCGGGCGCCTGCGTCGCGGCAAGGCCGCACCTGGCGGCACGGCGAAGTGAGCAGGAACGCGGAGGACATGGCCAAGAAGGACGGGGCGATTGAGGTCGAGGGCCGGGTGGTCGAACCACTCCCCAACGCGATGTTTCGAGTCGAGTTGGAGAACGGTCACCGGGTTCTCGCGCACATCAGCGGCAAGATGCGCCAGCACTATATCCGCATCCTGCCCGAGGACCGGGTGGTCGTGGAGCTTTCACCCTACGATCTGTCCCGAGGCCGCATCGTCTACCGCTACAAGTAGCGCACCAACTACACAACTGAGAGATGACGTGAAGGTAAAGCCGAGCGTCAAGAGGATCTGCGACAAGTGCAAGGTGATCCGCCGCCACGGCGTGGTCATGGTGATCTGCGAGAACCTGCGTCACAAGCAGCGCCAGGGTTAAGCAGGGCACGACACCGCTGATCCACACGGCGCGAGAAGACCTCCCCGCGCCAGCCGATCCATGAGGATGCGACGGTTCGACCGT